>CAZDSN010000671.1:0-2763 GCA_964507675.1 uncultured Ardenticatenaceae bacterium
CCGATTATTTTCTCAATGTCCAAAAGGGGCCGTCCCCCAGGGGGGAGGAGGCTTTTCGGAGAGGGCGAGGGGCGCTGCGCGCCCTTCGCCCTACGGTAACTCTTCCCTGGCAAAGGGGATTCATGACCAGGGCGGGCGACCAAAATGAGAATTGTTGAGATGATGGCTGGCGCACTTGAACTGCGTCTCCAGTTCGATTACCATAGTGGTATTCAGATTACCTGTTTCCGTCCGCGTACCGCGGAGAAGGTGCATAGGATGTCTCGTTCCAGGCGCAAACAGAACGACCAACACCGTACAGAGATAGTTGTGGCTCTCATTGGGGCAGCAGCTATTATTCTGGCAGCTTTGATCGCGCTTTTGCCGCTGCTGGCGGCGCGGGACACGCCTGCGCCGGCGGGGGCATCGCCAACTGTGGCGGCGGCTTTGCCGGCAACGTCGCCCGCGCCAGTGGGGACGCAGCGCCTGGCGAATGAGGGTGAGAGTGGGGATGCCGGCAGTTGCCTGACCGGTTACACAGCAGATATTACCAGCGAGCAGCAGGTAACGGTGGAAGCCGGCACAGGCGGACGCGATTTAATGACGCCAGCAGCCTGGTTGAACGGAGGAGAACCGGTTGGGCCGTTAGCCGCCCACCTGACGCACGGCGGTGAACCCATTGGCATCGTCAAGTTTTTGCTGCTGCATGACGATGCGGATTTCATTGGGTTTTCTGTTCTTTCGGCTATGAACGAGAGTTGCCAGGAGGTCACCGACCTGGACAATACCCTGCGCAGCGGCAGCGGTCTTCCGGTTGCCTTGCAAAACTGGGATACGCTACGCATACCGTTGGTAATGGGGGATTACTTTTTACGATTTGGCTGGCAAGGGGATCGGATTCGCCTTAGTCTACGGTCGTCGTCTTAACAGAATGGTATCGCGGGCCGACAGGTAACAGGTAACGAAGAAATGGAGCGCCGGCTTCCAGCCGGCTTTTGCCAGCAAGGATGCTGGCGCTACGGGATGTGGGCGCTACGGGATGCTGGCGCTGTGGGATGTGGGCGCTGCGGGATGCTGGCGCTCCAGTAAGGAGAAAGAAGATGAAACGCTGGAATGGTTGGGGAGATGAGAGTTTTTCGATGGAGTTGCCGGCATTTGCCGCCGCCTACCTGGCTGATAAACTCGGGCCGGGTACACCCTACCCGGATGCAACCTTCAGTGAGGTGGTGGCCAAAGTGCCAGTCTCGCGCCTGCCTGCGCATCCCCTCATTGCCACTGATCCTGCTGGCCGCTTGCGGCACGCGCGTGGCCAGAGTTTGCCCGATTGGGTTGCGCTGCGCTCCGGCTACATTGACGCCTTTCCCGATGGCGTGGCCTACCCTGCCAGCCGTGAGGATGTGCAGACGCTGCTGGCCTTTGCTCAAACCCATCGCATTAACCTCATTCCTTACGGCGGCGGCACCAGCGTTGTCGGCCACATCAACCCGCTGCCCAGCGACGTACCCATCTTGACGGTAGACCTCTCCTATTTGAATGGACTGCAGCATCTGGATGAAGAGAGCCGCCTGGCCACGTTTGGCGCGGGCGTGCTGGGACCAGACCTGGAAGCTAAACTGCGCGACAAGGGCTACACGTTGGGCCACTACCCCCAATCCTTTGAATATTCTTCGCTGGGCGGGTGGGTGGCTACCCGTTCCAGCGGCCAACAATCTTACTACTACGGACGCATTGAAGATTTATTTGCCGGCGGGCATCTGGAAACGCCTATTGGTCCCCTGGAACTGCACCCCCTGCCGGCCAGCGCCGCCGGCCCCGATCTGCGCCACATGGTAATGGGCTCCGAAGGCCGCCTGGGCATCATCACTGATGTCACCGTGCGCATCCGCCGCCAGCCCGAAGTGGAAAGCTTCCACGCCGCTTTCTTCCGTGAATGGGCTGCCGGCACGGCGGCGGTGCGGGCTATCGCCCAGGCTAAAATCCCTCTCTCTATGATGCGTCTGAGCGACGCCCAGGAAACAGAGGTTACCCTGACTCTTTCAGGCAAAGACAAGTTAATCGGATGGGCCGATCGCGGCTTAAATCTGCTCAACTATGGCGAAGCGCGCGGCTTGCTGCTCTATGGCGTGACTGGCGACAGCCGTCTGGCGTCTGCGGCGCTGCAACGCGCCAACAGCCTCATCCGCCGCCACGGCGGCCTGCCCACAGGTCAAACCATTGGCAAAATATGGGAGCACAGCCGCTTCCGCAACCCGTACCTGCGCAACACGCTGTGGGAACATGGCTACGCGGTTGATACGTTAGAAACAGCCGTGCCCTGGGCTAAAGTGCCGGCAACAGCTGCCGAACTGAAGAAAGCCATCGTGCAGGCATCCGCCAGTATTGCCCCCCATGAAAAAGTATTGGTTTTTGCCCACCTGTCACACGTCTACAACGATGGGGCCAGCATTTATGTCACTTATCTATTCCGCCGCGATCCCGATCCGGCAGAAATGCTGCGCCGCTGGCATCAGATGAAGCGGCAAGCCAGTGAAGTGATTGTGGCGCAGCAAGGAACCATCAGCCACCAGCACGGCGTAGGCATGGACCACGCCCCCTATCTACCCGCCGAAAAAGGGAAGCTGGGCATGACCATGCTGGAAAACACACGCCGCCTGTTTGATCCGGACGGTATGATGAATCCGGGGAAACTGCTGGCAGATGCTGAAGAAATTTGAGGGAAGAGGGGGGCGGGATTACCCGATTATTTTCTCGATGTCCAATGAGGAACTGCGTTCCTGATACGGT
>CAZDSN010000672.1:0-2761 GCA_964507675.1 uncultured Ardenticatenaceae bacterium
CTGGCTCAACACCCGCTTTGGCTTGATGTGGCTGCTGCGCCTGCTGGCGGCGCTGAGTCTGGCCGTCCTGTTATGGCGGCTGGTTGCCGGCATCAACCACACCCCACCCACTCCCCGCTCGCCCGCCCTGCGCGGCGGCAAATGGTGGCTGGGGCTGCTGCTCAGCCTGCTCGTTGCCGCCACCATTGCCCTCGTCAGCCACAGCGCCGCCCTGCTGCGCGGCGCGGGCATAGCGCTCACCGTTGATTTCGTGCATGTGGTTGCTGCCGGCATTTGGGTCGGCGGCCTGTTCTCGCTAGGCGTCAGCCTGTGGCTGGCCCGCCCCCTGCCTGCCGACATCAAAGCCTGGCTTTACCTCAACGCCATCATTAACTTCTCCGTCCTGGCCGCCGCCGCCGTCGGCGGCCTGCTAGCCAGCGGCGCTTACCTTTCCTACCAGCATGTTGGCAGTTGGGGCGCGCTCGTCAGCACCGCCTATGGCCGCGTTCTGCTGCTCAAGATTGGCCTGGCCCTCATCCCCTTCGCCATTGCCGCCCTCAACCTCTTTTGGGTCAAGCCCCGCCTCCGCCGCACCTACGACCAGCCCGAAGAACGCGCCGCCCAGGCCGCCCGTGGTCGCTTCCGCGTTTTGGTATCCATCGAAGCCGTTTTTGCCGTCCTGATTCTGGTCGCCGCCGGACTGCTGACCGACATGCAGCGAGCGCAGGATGCCCCCCTGTTGGCTGCCGGGTTAGGCCAGACGACGCTCACCCAGGCCGCCGGCGACCTGAACGTTACCCTGACCGTGCAGCCGGCCCTGGTTGGCGAAAACACCTTCGATGTTTACCTGGAAGATGAAAAGGGTCTCCCGGTTGGCGATGCCCGCGAGGTGCTGCTGCGCTTCACCTTTTTAGGCCAGTCCCTGGGCGCTGTCGAAGCCGTCGCCGAGAGCATGGGCGACGGCCATTATCACCTGGACAGCAGCGCCATCAGCCTGTTGGGTCCCTGGCAGCTAGAAGTAGCCGTGCGCCGCGCCGGCACATTTGACGTATTTGTCCCCTTCCGCCTGGAGGCCGGGCTGGACAGTCGCATTGCTGGCCAGGGCGTGGGCGGGGACGTCATAGACAACCTGGTCTCTTTCCTCACCCGCGCCCGCGGCCTGGTGCCCGGTGTAGCCCTGGTGCTGTTTGCCCTGGTCTGGGGCGTGCTGGCTAACAAAGCCGCCGATAAAGATTGGCAGTTGGCCGGACTATTGGCGATTTCCCTGCTCGCCTTCTACATTGGCGCGCAGCAGTTATTCCAGTTTTCCCAGGATTACACCCCGGCCATGTTTGCCTCCAACCCCACCGCCCCCGATGCCGACTCTATCGCCCAGGGGCAGGCGCTCTACGATCTACACTGCCTTACCTGTCATGGCGAACAGGGCAACGGGGACGGACCTGCCGCCGCCAGCCTGCCCGCCCCCCCCGCCAACTTCAACGGCGGCCATACCGCCACCCACCCCGACGGCGACCTGTGGTACTGGATCAAAGCCGGCATTGAGGGGACGTCCATGCCGGCATTTGAAGACCAGCTCAGCGACGACGACATCTGGCACCTCGTCAACTACGTCCGCCGCCTCAGCGCCTCCGCCCCCCAACAAACCCTCAACGCCCCATAGCGCGCATCCTACGTGGCGCGGGCATCTTGCGTGGCGCGGGCATCTTGCGTGGCGCGGGCATCTTGCCCGCGATCAGTCAAGGTACGCTGTACCCATCGAAAACCACCAGGCTGCCGGCAGTTAATGACCTGATCTGAATCACATGCGATCCCGGCAGCAGCCCGCTGACCACCTGCTCATATTGAAACTGCCACGTTGGGTTGTACGTACTCACCGTTAAGGCTGGCGCGCCGTCCACCAGAACCACCACGTCCCCTCCCAGAGGCCCGCGCGCCGTAATCCAGCTAAACTCGCTGCCCTCCATCACAAACGTCACCACCGCATTCGCCCTGGTTGTCATTCTAAAACTGCCGCCGTAAGCCCATTGCAGCGCCAGTCCGCTCCAGGAGCGGTAAATGACGCCGGGGTGCGCCTCATCAATTGGATTGCCATTCACCTGGAAGCCATCCACCCGGATTTGCGTGCCGGCAGAAGCCGGATTCTTCTGCCCCGTAGCCATCACCAGAATCAGATGCTGGCTGTTTGCCAGCCCGCCATATACCTGATGCACCTGATATTCAGGCGTGGGCGCATACAAATCCAAAATCCCCTGGTTTTGCCCATCAATCAACACCGCTGCGAACCCTTGATCCGGCCCCCGATAAGTGATCAGCGTGATAGCCGTTGCTGGCTGCGCGCTCTGATAAGCCAGCCACTGCCCATTCACGCCAGCCGCCCGTGCGCATCCTCCCCACGCTGCCCCATTCTCAACCCCTGACCAGCCATCATACGAAATAGCGCAATCCGTGTCATCTGTAACCACTGGCGTCGGCGTGAAAGTGGGTGTGTGGCTGGGCGTCGGCGTATGGCTCGGTGTGGGCGTCGGCGTATGGCTTGGCGTGAGCGTCGGCGTGTTGCTTGGGGTGGGCGTGTTACTCGGCGTTGGTGTGTTGCTTGGCGTGGGTGTCGGCGTATGGCTCGGCGTGGGCGTCGGCGTATGGCTTGACGTAGGCGTATGGGTGGGTGTGACAGGCGTGTTGCTTGGCGTGGGCGTATGGGTGGGTGTGACAGGCGTGTTGCTTGGCGTGGGCGTATGGGTGGGTGTGACAGGCGTGTTGCTTGGCGTGGGCGTATGGGTGGGTG
>CAZDSN010000673.1:0-2758 GCA_964507675.1 uncultured Ardenticatenaceae bacterium
CTGTCAGACAACAAGGCAACACACTCTCACGCATTGTGAGCATATAATGACCACACCGCCAGAGACGACATTTGCAGATTTACGCCACACAGTTCTGGACGCCATGCAAACCTGGAACGCGCCCGAAAACCGCCAATCTGAGCCGTGGCTGCGCTTGCAGCTAATCAAAGCGAAACGCCCGCCGGACGGAGACAGCCATACCGTTGGCTTGCACCAGGCCATCAACGAAGCGCTGCAAAAGGGACTGGACAATCTGGCGCGGCAAAACCCGCCAGGACATGCCGCCCTCATCCAACAATACCTGGAAGGCGCCACGCGCAAAGCCATCGCCCTTGAGCGTCAGATCACGCTAGATCAATATCGCGGTGAGCAAGAAAAGGCTCTGGATAGTCTGACGGCAATCATGCAGCAGTTGGAGGAGGACGCCTGCCGTAGAAAGGTCGAAGATGATTTCGCCCAAATGGAACCTTCTACCTACAGCGACCTCTTTGGCGTGGCAGAGGTGTGCCAGAAGCTGGCGGCAGCGCTGTTGGTCCCCGGGCCGCCATGGGTGGCGGCGGTTGCCGGCATTGGCGGCATCGGCAAAACAGCCGTCGCCGACGCCGTCGTCCGCCAGATCATCCAACAACGCGGCTTTGCTGAAACCATCTGGCTGCGCGTTAGCGCCCCCACCCTGAGCGAAACCAGCCAGTTCGCCCGCCTGACGCTGGACAAACTGACGCTGCAACTGGCGCAGCGCTTCGGTTTACCCCCAAACTCTCCCCCTGCCGAACGCTCGCGGCAGGTACAGCGCTTGCTAAAAACGCTCCCCTGCCTGGTGATCATTGACAATCTGGAAGCCGACATAGACGCTGTCTTCCTGACCCATCTGCACAATCTGGCAAACCCCAGCAAATTCCTGCTCACCACCCGCGCCCTGCCGCCCGTGCAAGCCGCCGTCTGGCGCTTTACTCTGCCAGAGCTTTCCCTACCTGAAGCCGCCGCCCTCATCCGCCACGAAGCCGGCCGGCTGGGCCAGGCAGACCACCTGGCAAACATTGACGACCAACTCGCGCGCCGCATTTATGAAAAAGTAGGCGGCAACCCGTTAGCCCTCAAACTGGTCGTTGGTCTGAGCCATGATTTTCAGGACTTTGATCCGGTCATAGCCGACCTGACCACCGCCCATCTGCCCGACATAGACGCCCTGTATCGCCACATCTATTGGAAAGCGTGGCACACGCTCAGCGCGGATGCCCGCCTCCTGCTGGAACGTATGCCCCTGGCGGCTGACATTGGCATGTTGGAAGATCAAATGAAAGGTATCAGCGGTCTGGACAGAGGCAACCTGCTGGCGGCTGTCCACGAACTGCTCAAACGCTCCTTGCTGGAAGTACGCGGCGTCGCTTCTCAGCCGCGCTATGGCATCCACCCTCTCACCCGCAGCTTTATACTTACCGACATCATTCACTGGCCCCATAACGCCCTGTAGGACAATTGGCTAAATTGTCCTACGATAAAATAAACTGGAGCAGTCTTGGAGACTGCTCCAGTTTCAGGAAACTCATGGTAAGCCCTCATTTTACCCAGGTCGTAGCTACCAACGTCGCCTACTGGCGCGACCGCGTCCATGATCTGACCGACGCCCGCATTCGTCTGGTTGACCCCGATCATCCCAATCTGCTGCGGGCGGCAGAGTTTGGTCAGGCGCTGCCGGCAACCCAACCTGCCGTCGCCGAACTGATCTTGCACGCCTTCCCCCTGATAGAGCGCTGCGGTCATTGGGAAGACTGGCTGCCCCTGCTAGACCAAGCCATCGCCGCCTGCGACAATGACGCCCTGCCTCTGAAAGGCAAACTGCTGAACTGTCGTGGGCTGCTGCTGCGGTTGTGCCGGCATCTCGATCAAGCCATCGCCGCTCACGCCGAAGCCCGCCGCCTCGCCGAGCGCCAGGGCGACCCCCAGGCACTCGCCGAAGCCTGTTTCAATCTCAGCGAAAATTACCGCCTCCACCACGACTATGCCCAGGCAGAAGCCTATGGCCTGGCGGCATTAGACGCCTTTAACCGCCTGCCAGGCGTAGAAAAATGGCAGGCTGCTGCCCTTAATACGCTGGGCCTGGTGGCGCGAGAGATGGGGCAGCACGATACCTCTGTCGCCCGGCTGCAGCAGGCAGTTGCCCTCTGGCGACAACTCCACCAGGCCACCGAACTGGGGCGCTCCCTCAACAACCTGGCAAATACGCTGCAAGCCCAGGGAGAATACGCCGCCGCCCTGGAACGGTACCAGGAAGCTGCGGCCATCTTAGCTGGCACAGCCAGCGAACGCGACCAGATCATCGTCCTGCTTTCTCTGGGCAGCCTGTATTTCCAGCAAGAGCAATTTGAGCAAGCTGAAGCCGCTTTCCGCCAGGCTGACTCGCCCGCCCTGCGACAACCAGGCAACAGCTATCTGCGCGCCGTCGCTGCCCTTAACCTGGGCAGCGTCCTGCTCAAACAAGGACGCCTGACCGAAGCCGAACACTGTCTACGCCAGAGCCAGATATTCTGGCAGCAGACAGGCGACAACCTGGGGCTGGCGAACGCCTCTGGCACCCTGGCGGAAACGCTGGCGGCGCAAAAACGAGCAGCAGACGCCCGCCATTACTTTAACGAAGCCATCAGCTTATTAACCGGCCACCGCCACATTGCCTGGGCTGACAAGTTGTTCCACCGGTTCGTGGCTGCAAAAGAAAAGATTGGCGCCTGAAAATGGCTGGCGGTCGCTGCGTAGCGCGACC
>CAZDSN010000674.1:0-2756 GCA_964507675.1 uncultured Ardenticatenaceae bacterium
TTTTTTCGGCTATCAAACAGGTCAGCGAGGAAACCCAGTGGGTCTATTTGACCACCAGCGATGGGATGATGCGCCTTTACCCCTGGGCCAGCAACGACCATTACCCTGACAGCTGGGACCCACGCGAAATCGTTTTCTACTCCGTTGCGGCACCAGAAAACAACCCCACGCTTAAAACCCAGTGGACGCCGCCCTATGTGGACTTCGCCGGGGCGGGCTGGATGGTAACGGTATCTACACCCGTGGTCGGCCAATCAGGTGAATTTCTCGGGGTGATGTCGCATGATATTACCATTGATTCTCTTCAGGAAATTGCTCTCAGCATCAATGTGCTTGATGGCTCAGGGTATGGCTTCCTGATCCAAAACGATGGCCACGTGGTCACCCATCCCGCTGTTGATGCAGCCGCCGTTCAGGGTGCCCAAGGCAATGTTAATCTGGCCAGCACGGGCTCTCCAGAATTTCGCACCCTCGTCCGCAATATGATGGCTGGGGAAAGTGGTTCGGGTTACTACGACGAAGGTAACCAATCCTACCTCCTCGTTTTTGCCCCCATTCCCGAAATTGGGTGGAGCATTGGCGTTACTGTGCCCCGGAGTGAAGTGGTAGCACCGGCAATGGAAATGCGTAACCGGGCCATTTTTATCAGTGTCGTGCTGGCTGTGGTTGTTGTGGCGGTAGCCGCTGTTCTGGCCCAGGTCATTCATAACCCTCTGGTGCAGCTGCTAGAAGGGGTGCAGCGAGTGGCTAAAAATGAAAAGGTTGACGAAATCAAAACCGAATCGTTTAGCGAGATTGACCGATTGGCCGAGGCTTTTAACGATATGGCAGCTCAAGTATGGGCACGCGAAGCACGGCTAAAAGCCCATGTGGCCGAAATGAAAATAGAAATTGATGCTCACCAGAAGAAACAGCGGCTGGAGTCAATTGTTGAGACAGATTTTTTTAAGCGGCTTGAATTAAACGCTTCTCGCCTGCGTGAGGATATTAAGCGCGCCAAGATTGCCAATTCCCCGACTGGTTCAATGGATTAACCTGATTAAGTAAACCAACCTGGAAAAAGGAGACCTATCATGACAAGAATTATTTCAACACATTCGTTCCGTGGGGGTACCGGTAAGTCCAATATCACAGCTAACCTGGCCGTCGATCTGGCCAATAGAGGGTTTCGCGTGGGTATATTTGACACCGATATCCAATCACCAGGTATTCACATCATTTTTGGCATGCGCGAAGTGGACATGCCCAGAACCTTAAATGATTACCTCTGGGGGAAATGCACCATTGAAGAGGCTGCCTATGAGGTGTTTCAAAGCCGAAACGGTGGGCAGGTGTTTCTGGTCCCTTCAAGCATCAATCCCAACGACATTGCCCGTGTCTTGCGCGAGAAGTATGACGCCAGCGATATGCACAATGCCTTCCGTAACCTGAACAGCGCACTCAATCTGGACTATCTTTTGATTGATACCCATCCTGGGCTTAATGAAGAAACGCTCCTCTCCATCGCCATTTCTGACTCTCTGATTATCATCCTGCGGCCAGACCAGCAAGATTTTCAGGGCACCAGCGTAACGGTGGATGTGGCCAATCGGCTGCGCGTGCCGGAAATCAGCCTGATCGTGAACAAAGTGCCGCCGGAATATGATTGGTTGGATGTGAAGCGCAAGGTTGAGAATGCCTATCATGTAGAAGTGTCAGCGCTGTTGCCACTTTCCATTGATGTGGCGCAAAATGCCAGTGCCCATGTGTTTGCTCTGGAAAATCCGGGCCATCCCTTTAGCACTGGTGTTCACACCGTTGTAGATAAGTTGGTAACGGCCGTTCCCGTTACAGTCTAATGGAGGATGTCGGTGTCATCTTTGCCAGCGGCCGTTTCCCTTCCCGCAGGTGAATCTGCAGCAGCCACGCTCTCTGGAGCAGCCACGCTCTCCGCAGAACTGGCTGCCTACGACCAACCGGCCTACACCTTGCCCGCGCGTTTGTCGTTTCCACTGCCGGATGAGCCGCATATTGCTGCCTGGGCTGGCTACGTGGCGCAGGCAGCCCGGGAAGGTGCCTGGGCTGTTCTGCAGCAGCGCCTCATCCAGCTTCAGTTTCCCATTGCCGAAAAGATCAGCCAGCAGCCGGAATACCAGGCGGCCACGCGGCGAGGTATCGAACGAACGGGCGGGCCGGGCTTGCAGCTGGCGCAGCCAGAGAAGCTGGAGATTTTTCTTTATCCCGGTATTGCCGGGCAGATTCCGGTCATGTTTACGCCGGTCAAAGCCGATTTCCAGCAGTTGGTGCGGGCTATTCGCCACAAAAACGAACCGATCGCTTTGCCAGACTCTATTGGGGCCATGTTTATCAGCGGTTACAACAATTGGGATCGCATCCGGTTGTACCGGCAAATGTGGGTTGACGGCTTACCAGATTCCCCCAGCGAGGCGGAGTGGGCTGCGGAATTTGGCCGGTTAATTGGTCAGCCTGAGCTGTATCAGGACAGCTTCATTCTCATGAGTTGGGGCAATTACAGCAACCTGTCGGCCCAGGACCTGAACGTGGCAGCAACTGCCTGGCAGCAGCACTCGCTAACCATCCGGCTGCTTCACGAGTACACCCACTACCTGACCAGGCGGGTTTTTGGCCATTTACGCACCCATGCTGTGGTTGAACTTCTGGCTGACTACGCTTGCCTTATTGGTACCTATGGCGACTTAAAGCTGGATTATTTTCTCCAGTTCATGGGACTTGAAGCGTATCCTCATTGGCGGGAA
>CAZDSN010000675.1:0-2745 GCA_964507675.1 uncultured Ardenticatenaceae bacterium
AGTTTGTCCGCGCAAACTAACAGTTTGCGCCACAAATTTTCATTCCTTGCTTCGACAAGCTCAGCACAGGCTGTGGCATCGCCCTGAGCCTGTCGAAGGCAACGAGAGGGTTTGTAGTTACCTCTAATAATGAATGGGCGCCAGGCTTGTGTCAAGCATGGCAACCCAATGATTCCACTACGAATGGGCGCTATCCGTTGACGCTGCCGCGGAGCCTATCCAGAAGCGCCAGTATAAGTAAATGGCCACGATGTAGGCCCCGATTGTCGCCAGATAGATGGGGTCAAAACCATACTCAACTTGCAGCCAGCCGCTGATGCTGGGGCTGAAAGCCCAGCCAAAGTTCCAACTCATGCTCACCAGGCTGGCCACGGTGGCCCGCGCTTCCTGGGGCACTTCTTCCATGACAAACGCCTGGTAGACGGGATTGCTCATGTTCATCAGAGCCAGCCGCACCAGGTAAGCGGCGGCGCTGAGCCAGAACCAAGGGGCAAATCCCAACAGCGCCAGGAAGGGAATGGAGAGCGCCTGCGTCAGCACGACGACCCTTATCTTACCATACTTATCCGCCAGCGGGGGAGCGATGAGCAAGCCAATGCCCATTGCCAGGGAACCGGCGGCAAATAACGCGCCAATAGTGGCGTCGCTGCTCTGGTAGGCGTGACGAAAGAAGACGTTCATGAAGGGCATGAGCAAGCCCGCGCCTAAAGAGGTGGTCAACAGGGGGAAAACCAGTTTACCCAACAGGCGCGGATGCTGGCGGGCATATTGGAATGGGGAGATGCTGCGGGATTCTCTGGCGTGGGCGCGTGATGGCTGGCGCAGCAGGGACAGGGGGATGAGGGCCAGGGCGGCAATGCCGGCAACTACTACCAACGACCGGCCATAAGCGGTGGAACTGGTGGCGGCAACGCTGCCGGCATTGCCCATCCACGTCGGCAGGACGCCGCCCAGCCAGTTGCCGGCAAACCCGGCAATCATGTTCAAGCCCGCACTCATAGAGAACAGATAAGTGCGTTCCTTGTCGCTGCTGTTCTCCATCAGAAATGGCCCAAAAGTGACCCCGCCCAGGCTTTGCGCCAGGCCCATGACCACATTCATGGCGTAGAAGCCGGCCACGCTGCGCCAGGTGACCATGCCCACCACGGCCGCCATGGTGATCAGGCTGGAGAGAAACAACGCCTGCTTCCGCCCCAGGCGGTCGCTGACGTAACCTGCCGGCAGGGCGCTCAACAAAGAAACCAGGCTGGAAGTGGTTAGCAGTTGCCCTAACAGGGCTTCATCATACCCCAGGCTGAGGACGTAAAAGTTGAACAGCAGGCGGAAAATGCCATAAGCCACGCCGCCGATGATCAGGTTCAGCAGGTACAGGCGGGCGTTGGGTTGGAAGAGGCGGATTTTGCCGGCATAATCGCCCATCCCTTGCGCCAGGCGCGCGCGCCTGGCAGCAGCCGTATCTCTCATGCTTCGTCTCCTATGGCGCTGCTTTGTCGTTTTATCTGACAGGCGCGCACGGCGGCCAGGACATTTTCGGGCGGGTCCCCTTTGCTGGCAAAACCATCGGCGCCGCTGCTGAGCGCCTCCGCCCGCGCCTCCGGTCGCCCGCTCAAAGCCAGAACGCGCAGCCCGGCCCGCTCCCCGCGAATGAAAGCGAGCCGCTGTGTACGCGGCAGACCTGGCAGCTCCCAATCTAGCAGCAGCAGGTCTGGCGTTTCTTCTTGCAGGGCCAGCCGCAAACCGGCGGCGTCGGCTGCCTCCCCCACAATCACCCAATCCGGCTCCTGCTCCAGCAAGAGCCGCAGCGCCGCGCGCACGCGCGGTCTATCGTCCGCCAGAAGAATGCGCATTGTCCACCTCATGTTGTAGGGAGTGTAGCGCAAAGGGGGGGATGCCGGCATCCGGCAAATGGCGGAAATCCAGGCTGGTCGGGTGGATAGCTTTTCGCCTGGTCAGGTGACCAGGAGGGGTTGGAATGGGCCGGCGTGCCGAATGAGTTAGCTGAAGAAACCGCCCAATTGGCTTTGCTAGATAACGATCACGTCTGGCGCGTGGCTTGCATGACCGTACCCGAAGAAAAATCGGAACGGATGCAAGCATTAACCTGGTAGCAGCAAAGTGAAGGTCTGACGGAAGCTGAACAGCAAGAAGCAAAACAGTTGCAGCGCCTGGCCCATCGTGTGATGCTGCTGCGGGCTGAAGCAGCTGTCTTGTTTCAGGAACGCGGCTTTGATATTTCTCCCTTACGCCGCTCACCTGCTTATGAGGTGTGACCATGCTGACGGAAATACAAACCCGTACAGTACGCTTGCGGGAGCGGGGACAGGTAACGATCCCATACGACCTGTGTGAAAAGTTGATGGCTGCCGGAGGGGAAGTGCTTACGCTGCTGCAAATAGGCGACCTGCTCCTGTTGACACCGCGCCAGCTACGGGTTTCTCGACTCTCGGAGCAGTTCACTGCCGAAATGGACAAAGCTGGTGTCTCCCTGGCAGATTTGCTGGTGGGTCTGACTGAGGAGCATGTACTCATCCACCGCGAACGAGAATCCCAGGGTGCTTAAGGCTGCCATAATAATCCGAGTGTCCCCCCTGTTAACCTTGCCCCACTAAATATTCGTGACGAATATCTCCCCAAAACCAGACGTTTGCCACTACCTGCGGCAGATGGTTCTCGCCTATGATGAGACTGGTGGAAAAGTGAATGATGGAGTCAGCCCCCGCGCCGCTGCGCAGTTGCGTTGGTAAT
>CAZDSN010000676.1:0-2735 GCA_964507675.1 uncultured Ardenticatenaceae bacterium
GAGTTCGTGGTAGACAGCAGCGGGCAGTTTTACTTCCTGGAAATGAACACGCGCCTGCAAGTGGAACACCCGGTGACCGAAGCTATCTCCGGGCTGGACCTGGCCGCCTGGCAAATTCGGATTGCTGCCGGGGAGCGGCTGCCCTGGACGCAGGCAGATATACAGCAGCGGGGCCATGCGCTGGAGTGCCGCATCTATGCCGAAGACCCGGCCAATCAATTTTTACCTTCGATTGGACAGATTGCCTTCTATCAGCGGCCCAGCGGTCCGGGGGTCCGGGTAGACGATGGGATCGAAACAGGCTCAACTGTGACGCCCTATTATGATCCCATGCTGGCAAAGGTGATCACCTGGGGAGCCGATCGGGCTGAAGCCATGCGTAAGATGGTACGGGCGCTGCAAGAAACGGTCATTCTGGGCGTGACCACCAACATTCCCTATTTGTTGGCGATACTGCGCCACCCAGATTTTGGGCAGGGTCACACCCCCACCAATTTTTTGCCGGAGAAAATGCCCGCCTGGCAGCACGCCCCTGCGGCTGACGATGACGTCTGGCTGGCTCTGGCGGTGCATGAGGCCCTGCAAGGGCAAAGCCAGCAATCAACCGCTGCCTATAACGCCAACCAGCCCTCTATTCCTGACCCCTGGGGTATGGCCGATGGCTGGCGCAACAGCTAGAAGTTTGGGCAGAATGATCCAGTAACCGTCTACAAATAAGTTCACCGGGGAGTTAACTTCTCTGAAGGAGTTGAACTTCTGGATCAGGAAATTATTTCTGGACGACCACTTAATGTTGAAATTAACACGCGCGCGTTATGCTGATAGTTGACTTTCTGTTCTCTCAGTAGCGTTGGCCGGATTCCTCCCCTGGCCAACGCTACGCGGGCCCAAACCAAGAAAGCAGAAGCACGTTCTGTTCTTGTTCTTGCCCGATGCTCACACAGAGCTAAGGTGAGGCTAATCTGGACTGGCTAAGCTCGTAGCGAACTTTCTGTTCTCCTTTCTATGGCATCGCTGCATGAACGGCAGCGGTGCCATAGCCGTTTTTAGGGCATAGGCAGTGCCCGCGCCAGAGCCACCCACTCCGCTACCGACAACGTCTCCGCCCGCCGTTGCCCATCAATCTGGGCGGCGGCCAACGCCGCGGCAATGGCCACAGGCGACAGGGATAACTGCTGCAGGTTATTCTTTAGCTGTTTTCGCTTCTGGCTAAAACCCGCTCGCGCTACCCTAAAAAACGCAGCCTCATCTACATCCGGCCTGGGGGTATTGGCCAGATCAAGGCAAACAATAGCTGAATCCACCTCAGGCCGCGGCCAAAACGCGCCAGCTTTTACCTGCCCAACCACCACTGGTTTGCCAAACAACTGCACACTAACGGCTAACAGGCTCATATGGCCTGGTGTAGCCGTCAACCGTTCAGCCACTTCCTGCTGCACGGTGATCACCAGGCGGGACGGGCGTGGCTGGCTGGTCAAGAGATGGCGCAAAATGCCGCCGGTGATGTAGTAGGGCACGTTGGCTACGACTTTGTACGGGTGTGCGGCAAAATAGTGGGCCGGGTTCAATTCCAGGATATCGGCGTGAACCAGCTCTACATGTGGCATCTGGGCAAAGGCCATGCGTAGCAGGGGAATCAAACGGCCATCCAGTTCTACAGCTACCACCCTCCCTGCCTGCTGCGCCAGATGCTGCGTTAAATGCCCTAACCCTGAGCCAATCTCCAGCACGTGATCAGCCGGCGTCAACGCTGCGGCGGCGGCAATCCGGGCCAGGATGCTGTCGTCAAACAAGAAATTTTGCCCCAGGCTCTTTTTGGCTTCGATGTGGTGCTGGTTGAGGATGTGCTTGGGGTGATCCATAAAAACAGGCAACAGAAAACAGGTAATGGCAAACGGTAAGCGGGCGGTAGGTAGGGGCTGGTCAGGGGAGCCAGGTGGGCAGGAGGTAGTTGATCTGGTCAGGCGGCGGCATGGGAGTAAGGTAATAAACGTCGGTGTAACCATGCCAGTGGATATAGCTGTCTACGTCATAGCCCAGATCAATCCAACGCCCTTGCACACCCCCACCCGTATCGCCCGCCAGGCCAACGCCATACCCGTCAACGTAAACGTAACTGCGCCAGGGCACTACTGCGCGATCAACGGCGACAATGCCCGTGCCGGCACGCAGACCGCTGGCTGTTATGCCATAAGCAGGATGATCGGGAGATTTACCGGACGTAGCCTCGGTGTAAGAGGTGACACGCATGCGCACCTTACGCCAATATTCGACCGGTCCGGTGGGCGTATCCAGGACGCGCACAACAATTTGCGTGCCATAGCCAATGATTTCGGGAACCGGGGCTAGCGCGACCCATTGCCCATCTGGCGTCTGGCTGACGGCAGCGCCATTTTCGTAGCGCACACGGATACGCTGGCGCAGGATACCCGGCGCGCCCGCTTGCAGCAGACCAGTCGTATCAATTTCAAAGCGGTCGGTGGCCTGCCACACGGTTTCATAGGGAATGGCCTGGTCTTCAATACCAAAATCAGACGTCACACGGATAACTTCGATAGTCTGGCCTGACCGTAAGGCCACGTCAGGCCCGGGGCGGGTGAAATCTTCGCCCACCAGACCAATACCTGCTTCAGCCAATACACGCAGCACATTGGTGTGGTGGCTGCGCGTCTGGATTGTGCGACCATCCGCCAGGATGGTCAGGGGCATCGAGCGGCGTATAGTAATGATGGTAT
>CAZDSN010000677.1:0-2734 GCA_964507675.1 uncultured Ardenticatenaceae bacterium
AGATCCTCATGAGCATTGCACCCTTGATGTGCAATGGCCGACTTCAATCCCACAAGGAGGTTCCTAATGAAAGCGAAAACAATGAGCGCGCGGTTTGTTACCCTGGGCGTTTTGGCATTGGCGTTGCTGATCCTTTTGGGCCGGCAGGCGGCTGCCGCTGCCCCCATTCCCACTGCGCCCACCAATACGTGGTGCGCTGCCGGCAGTTTCCAGGGATGGGACAATAGCGCCAACCCACTCTACGATGACGGTGCAAACGGCGACCTGATGGCTGGCGACGGCGTCTTTTCCCTCGATTTCACCATTGCCGCCGCGGGTCGCCACGAATGGAAAGCAGTAACCTGCGGCGACTGGGGCACAACGTTCCCGGCGCAAAATAGTTGGTTTTATACAGACAGCGACAACCAGGTTGTCCGTTTGACTTTTGACGCCAATGATTATGCCGGAGATGCCGGCATTGCCTACACCCCTACCCAAAACATCGTCAACGTCTCCGGCGACAGCCTGCCCGCCAGCTTCACCGCCGTCGGCGACTGGCAGGGTTGGGACAACGGCAATCCGGCTACCGCTATGGCCGACCTGGGGCATGGCCTTTACTATTTGCAATACACCATTGCCACTGCTGGCGCTTACCAGGCCAAAATTGTCCAAACTGGCTCCTGGAGCGAACAGTTCGTGGCCGATGGCCGCGCCGTAGATGGCGCTCCCCTGGCTTTCAGCACAGCGGCAGATAACGTCCCTGTCAGCTTTTTGCTGGATGCCCACAGCGGGCGCGTAGCTATTGCCCCTAACAGCAGCGGCAGCGGCAACTGGTGCCTGGCCGGCGGTTTCCAGGGTTGGGACAACGACGACACACCCCTCAACGACGATGGCCTCAATGGCGACCTGGTCGGCGGCGATGGCGTCTTTTCGCTCGATTACACGCTCGCCAACGCCGGGCGCGACGAATTCAAGGTCGTCGAGTGCGGCAACTGGGGCAATGCTTACCCCAGCAACAACGCCTGGGTCATTACTAGCGCCGCCAGCCAGACCGTGAAGTTCACCTTTGATACCAACGACCACAGCGGCGACGTAATACAGCTATCCCCGTCCCAAAACATCGTCAACGCCTGGGATGACGCCCCCGCCAACTGGACCGCCGTCGGCGACTGGCAGGGCTGGGATAATGCCAACCCGGTGACGGCTATGAGCGATGCCGGCAATGGCCTGTACCTGCTGCACTATGAAATTGCCAGCGGTGGCCTCTATCAGGCTAAAATATCGCAAACGGGCGACTGGCTCAATCAGTTCAGCGCCGATGGTCGCAACGACTCCACCCCCCTCACTTTCCAGACCCTCGGCGACAACCTGACCATCACCGTGCTGTTGGACATCAATAGCGGGCGCTGGAACGTCTATGTGCCTGAACCCGAAGGGGGCGCCGGCCATGATGACAACATCTTCTGGGATGACTTGGGGCACGACAGCCGCGACCCGCTCTACCGCACGCCTGGCGGTGCGGTAACCACCGGCACGCCTGTCACCCTGCGCTTCCGCGCCGCCAGCAACGACCTGACCGCCGCCAAAGTGCGCGTGTGGGATGACCGCAACAACGTCAATATGCTGCTGCCCATGACCCTGGCGGCAGATGATGGCGCCTACGAATGGTGGGAGATCACCTTGCCGGGCAGCCCCGATCCCACCATTTACTGGTATCGTTTCATCGCCATGGATGGCACGGCCACAGCTTACTACGAAGATGACAATGCTCGTACTGGCGGTTGGGGGCAAACCTATGGCGATAGTCCAGACAATAGCTGGCAGTTGACCGTGCATGACCCCACCTTTGCCACACCCGATTGGGTAAAAGACGCCGTCGTCTACCAGATATTTGCCGACCGCTTCCGTGATGGCGATGCCGGCAACAACACCCCCCCCGGCAGTTTCCACTATGACCTGCCCGATGGCTCCATTTTCCGTTCCAATCAATCCGACTGGAACTTCACCGTCTGCGACCCCCGCGAAGAGGGCACAGACTGCACAGGCAAATGGGGCGAGAACTTCTACGGCGGCGACTTGCAAGGCATTCTGGACCAGATTGATTATCTGCAAGACCTGGGCGTCACCGCCCTTTACCTGAACCCCATTTTCGAGTCTCCCTCCAACCACAAGTACGACACCACTGATTTCAGCCTGATTGACGACAACTTCGGCGACCTGATTTTGTTCCAGCAGTTGGCCACCGAGGCGCACAACCGCGGCATGAAGATCATTCTGGATGGCGTCTTCAATCATACGTCGTCAGACAGCATCTACTTTGACCGTTACCAGCGGTACGACGTACCCGATGGCGCGTGCGAGAGCGAGAGCAGCCCGTATCGCGCCTGGTATTACTTTGCGGCGGCGGCTGTGCCTGGCACCGGCGCTTGCGCCGGCGATACCAACTACACTTCCTGGTTTGGTTTTGACAGTTTGCCCAAACTGGACGCCACCAACCCCGCCGTGCGCGACTACATCTGGTCTGGCGGCCCGGATGCTATTGCCCGTTATTGGATGCAATGGGCAGACGGCTGGCGGCTGGACGTGGGCGGGGACGTAGACCCCGGCGCAGCCAATGACCCGGCCAATGATTATTGGGAAGGGTTCCGTCAGGCGGTCCATGAAACCAACCCCGACGCTTACATCGTGGGCGAAGAGTGGGGCAACGGCAGCTCCTGGTTCATCGGCAATGAGTGGGACGCCACCATGAACTACC
>CAZDSN010000678.1:0-2721 GCA_964507675.1 uncultured Ardenticatenaceae bacterium
GTCTCCGCGTGAAACTGTTTTTGAAGCATGGGCGGGTTGCCAACCCGCCCTACGATACACTATTGGCCTGAATGTGGGCAGGCGCTTTCGCCCTGTCGCTTAGAATTGGGTTAAGCCCGCGCCATCTGGCGCGGCGGCAGGCTGACGCCGCGCGAAAGCTGGATAAAATCCCCCGATTCTGTGACAAACGTCATCACAGATTTCGCAGAATGGCGCAGATTGATTTGCAATTGCCGCCGGCGCCTGCCAGCAAGGATGCTGGCGCTCCGGGTGCTGGCGCTGCCAAGGAGATACATAGATGCAGAATAAACAAAAGAACAACAACTGGTTGATTGGTTTGATCGTCGTCGTCTTGCTCGTCGTGGGCGGCGTTTTGCTGTACGACTACGTTTTGGGCGAACCCGAAGCCGCCAGCGGGCCGCTGGCAGCCGTGCCCCTGGCGCTTAACACGCCCGCCGCTGCCACCGCGGCGACGGCAGCGGAACCAACCGCCGTGATGGCTGAAGCCACCGCCGTAAGCGAGCCAGAAGCTGCCCCGGCGGAGACAGCGGCGGCGCCCACGGCAATAGCGGCTGCCCCCACAGAAACGACAACGGCGCCTACGGCCGCCGCCATCCTCTTTGAAATTGACCAGAGCGGTTCACAAGCCAGCTTCACCCTGGAAGAAGACCTGCGCGGCGCGCGCACCACCGTGGTGGGCGTCACCGACCAGGTGGCCGGGCAAATTGCCATCAACCTGGACGACCTGGCCGCCACCCAGGTGGGCGTCATCACCATTAACGCCCGCACGCTGCTGACCGATAACAACTTCCGCAACAATGCCATCCGCAACCGTATTCTAAACACCGACCAATACGAGTTCATTACCTTTACCCCCACCCAGATCATCGGATTGCCCGCCAGCGCCGCCGCCGGGCAAGAAGTTAGTTTCCAGATTGTGGGCAACCTGACCATCCGCGACGTCACCAATCCCGTAACGTTTGACGTCGCCGCCACGGCGGTCTCTCCCACCCAGTTGGTGGGCACGGCTACCGCCACCGTCACCCGCGCCGCGTATAACCTGGTCATTCCCAGCGTGCCCGATGTGGCGAATGTGACAGACGAGGTACAATTGGCGATTGATTTTGCGGCTACCGCTGTGGAATAGAAGGGATGGAGACGGTTATTTGTAGTCTCTTGTGTTATGCGGTATTTCTACGAGCTTTCGCGGCAGGGGAAGATGCGCCGTCTGCACCGGTTGGCGTGGACGGCGTTAGCCGCTTATGCCCTGGATGTAGCGGACGTGCGCCTGCTGACAGACGATTACAACGCCATCTTTCGCGTGGATACGCGGGATGGGCAGCGCTATGCCCTGCGCATCAACAAGCCGGGGGCGCGCACAGAGGTGGAAATTCGTTCGGAAATGGCCTGGCTGGCGGCGCTGCGGCAAGAGACAGACCTGCTCGTGCCCGCGCCGCTGCCCACGGCGGCGGGCGCATGGGTGGTGACGCTGGAGCCGCCCGACATGCTGGAACCGCGCCACTGCGCCATCTTTGCCTGGGTGGAAGGCCGCATCATTGGCCACCAGTTATCCCGGCTGACGCTGCGTAAATTGGGAACGCTAATGGCCCATCTGCACAATCACGCCGATAGCTACCGTCCGCCGCCCGATTTCTGCCGCACGCGCCTGGATCAGGTGTGGCCCTTTGGCGAACCCGCGGGCGTGACTGAAGACACAGGCGCGTTCTCGCCGCGGCTGCGCCAGCTTATCCAGCAGGCGGCGGCGCGCGGGCAGCGGTTGATGGATGAACTGTACGCCAGCGCGGACGGGCTGCGCTTCTTGCATCTGGATATGCACACGGGCAACGTGGTGCAGCAGCGGGGGCGGTTGGGCGTGCTAGATTTTGACGACAGTCGTTGGGCGTATCCCGTGCAGGACATTGGCATCGCCCTTTTCTATTTGTTGGACGATCCGGATTATGTGGCTTTGCGCCGCAGCTTTTTGCAGGGGTACGCGGCGGTGCGCCCGCTGCCGGAAGCGTATCCGGGTCAGATTGACAACGCCATCATGACTCGCCAGCTTGACTTGCTCAGTTTTGTCTTTCAGAATGAGCCGGAGGTAGATGATAAGTTGCGGGAGTGGCTGGAGCAGGTGGAAGAGCGGTTGGAACTGCTGCTGGTCGGGGCGCAGCGGCGGGAAAAGGGGGAATGGTAACGGCATGAGTGGGCAGCGAAAATGGCTCAAACGAGTATTGTGGGGGGGCGTGGCGCTCATTGCGTTTCCGTTTGCCTGGTGGAGCGCTGTGCAATGGTGGTATGGCAGCCAACTGCACACGACGGCCACCGCGCCGCCGCAGCGGGTGGCAATTGTGTTTGGGGCGCGGGTTTACCCGAATGGCCGTCTGAGCGCCATGCTGCGGGATCGGGTGGAGACGGCGGTGCAGTTGTATCATGCCGGCATTGTGCAGAAAATCCTGGTCAGCGGCGACAACAGCAGTCTGGAGTACAACGAACCGCAGGAAATGATGGCATACGCCCTGGCGCGCGGCGTGCCCGCCGCCGACATTCAACCGGATTATGGCGGGCGGCGCACCTACGACACCTGCTACCGCGCGCGGCACGTTTTTCAGGTGGCGTCCGCTTTGCTGGTGACGCAAGAGTTTCATCTGCCGCGCGCTTTGTTTACCTGCCGGGTGTTGGGAATGCCGGCAGAAGGCGTCATCGCCGACCAACGCAACTACA
>CAZDSN010000679.1:0-2719 GCA_964507675.1 uncultured Ardenticatenaceae bacterium
GCTGGCCGGGGGGGCCGCCGGCGGGGGTATTGGGGAGGATAGGCGGGGACGGCGATGATGCCGGCATAAATGCAGCCAAACCAGGCGGTGATGTATTCTAACTGAGGGGGATAGAGCAAGAGGGCGCACTTGCCGGCATAGCCTGAACGCTGCAGCCAGGCGGCTATGGTACGCGCCTGCTCATCCAGTTCGGCGTACGTCATGTGCCTTTCCTTACTCTCGCCATCCTCCAGAAACGTGTACAAGCGCTTATCGGGATAATGCTGCGCGCGAGCGCGCGCCAGCTCAAGCAGTGTCGCGGGTATAGAAGAATTGTTTTGAACCATACAGTTTTACCTCGTCCGGTTTCTTCACCTCAAGATGGGGCGTTTAATACGATTGTGCGGCGCATACCCTGTGGGCGAGTCAATGCGCTGAGGCAGCCGACTGCCGCAGGCGACAGACAGCAGCGGCTGTCTTACATTAGAACCCCGTTGATGCGTCCAGGGTTTGCCTTTATCCTGGCCCTTTTTCCCCGACCGGGGAGGGGATGATTATTTGTGGCGGCAGCGATAGCTGAGATACGGGTGTATGATAGGCAAAGCGGCCTCATGTGTCAAGCAGGCGCGGCGGCGGCGAGGGGGGGTATTATGGATGGCATCAGGCAGCCTCTCATAAATCAGGAGCCGCATTGATAGAGCGGCCTGGTTGCGTGGCTGTATTCTCACTACAATGAGGTTGGAGTTCTTTGGGGCATTGTATGCCCAGGCGTATGCTGATTTCGGAAGCTCTTGCGGAAATTGTCAAGAGAGGTTGTTTAGAAAACAAGAAGAGTTGTTACAGATTTTGTAACCGCTGGTGAACTGTGTGATCACAGATATTGACCCGCCGGCTGAGCCTGTCGCCGCTGCCCGGCTGCCGTGCTGCCTGCCCAGTAAAACAACATGTTATACGTGAAAAGTATGATACTTCGGGCGTATAGGACAATTTACTTGTCCTACGTGCGCAATGTGTGGCACGAAGCGCGATGGGTCTAATGAAATACCCCACATCATTCGCGGCAATTTAAGCAGCAGTGAAGGGGATTTGTAACCCGGTAGGGGCGGCAATGAGCCAAGATTGGTTCAATCTGGTTGAGGTTTAAGAAAATAATTCGGCAAACGGGGGTGAAGACCTCCATCCCCCAACCCCCTTCCCCCTAAAGCTAAGTTTTACCCATAGCCGGGGGCGGGTGAAAAAGGGTCCACATCGAAACCAGGTCCTGCAAACGCTGCCAACCACGCCAGAGAACGGTTACCCCCGGATACCCATCCCTTTTGCGGGCTAAAAAGCCGCCTAACTGCGCCACCCAAAGCACCACTTGGGCGATAGAGGGGGGTTCAGCCGGTATGTCCGTGCTGCCGGTAGCATGAGCATACAAAGCTTGCCATTCGGCTGGGGTGAGGGCGGTGGTACAGGGGGCAGCTGGGTCATGGCGAGCCAGATGGGTTAACCAATGCAAGCGCCAGGCAATGATGCTATAAATAGCCAGACAAGGCAGGAAGCGTTGGTCATCTTTCAAACGGCGATGCTCAATGCGACAACCGGATTTGAGGATTTTGTGCCAGATTTCGATTTGCCAGCGCAGGCAATACCAGGTGCTGCATTGCAGGGCATCCTGAGCCGAATGGACGGGCACAGTGGTCAGCAACAGCCAATAAACCGGCGTTACCCCTGACGGTGGATGAATTTCCTGCAACAGCACCGCCCAAATAACTAGCGGCGGCAAAGGGGCGCGGTCGGTGCGTGCGCGTCGCTGCGGCGGTCTGAGCTTCACCTTTTTGTAAGAGACGCTGACCGTCGCCTGCCGTGCCGGTTCTTTTTGCTTGGCTGACAGGTTCAGGGTCAATTGGGCGCACACCGGCGCAGCGCCTACCGCGTTCCGGATGAGACCCACTTCTGGGGGCATCAAGGCTCGGTCTTGCGCCGCGCGCACTAACACCTTCTTGTCTGTCTCCACCGCCTGCGCCAGCAATTCATACACATCCGCTTCGGAATCACAAACCGTTATCACTTCCGTCTGCGCCAACTTGGGTGTTTGTGTCAGTCCGACTAACCATTTGTAGCTTTCCTTCTCCTCAATGGGCGGTTCCGGTTTTTTCTCTCCCTTGTCATTTTCTGCCGGCTCATTTCGCGCCCACACCTGCTGGTGCAACAGCCCCAGACTCGCCCCTTGCTCCGTTATAGCCAGCGTGGTGTGCATCACCAAACCCTTCAACTGTTGTTTTTCTGTCCCGATTGGTCCTATCCCCTGCATCCTCCCAAAATGGGTCAAATTTAGATAGCACGTATCCTGTATCGCCAATACCCGTTCATACGCCATCATCCGCTCTATCGTCTGCTCCCGATGGGGTCCCAGCAGCACCTGGTGCGTGACTTTGGCATGCTTGAACAAGCCATACACCCCTTTGGTGGCCGCCCATTCCCCACACGCTTCTGGAATGGATGCCGTCGGCTGTTGACTCAGCCGCTGCAAACTGTCCATGGCGCGACGCCGCAAGCGACCATCAGCCAGTTCCAATCCTGCCAGTTCGGCTTCACACCAACTGCTGTCGGGCAGACGAAACACTGCTTTTTCCATTTCGGGGGTTATGAAAGTGTCCATACTGGGTCTTCTTCTCCTGCTCTTCTGTTTTTCCCTCTACCTTACCTCTTTTTCATCCCCGCTTCCACCCCTTTTTTCGCTATGGGTAAAACTAAG
>CAZDSN010000680.1:0-2715 GCA_964507675.1 uncultured Ardenticatenaceae bacterium
TGACTTGACGCTGCAACTGTTTGAAACGGACGACGCTGGAGCATACACGATCTCTGCCGCCTGGTTATACAACGCTGACTTGTTTGACGAGGCCACTGTCCTTCGCATGAGCGGCCATTTCCAGACGCTGTTGGCAGGTATTGTGGATGACCCCACCCAGACACTGGCCGCGCTGCCCTTGCTGACCGCGCCAGAGTGGGAGCAGCTTTACCAATGGAACCAGACGGACGTCCCCTTTGCCAGCGACAAGTGCTGGCATGAATTGTTTGCTGCACAAGTGCAGCATCAGCCAGATGCCCCCGCCCTGATCACGAACAATGAGCAAATAAGCTACGCCGAACTGGACGCCCGCGCCAACCGTCTGGCGCATTATTTACAGGCGCGGGGGATTGGCCTGGAAAGTTGCGTGGCTATCAGTTTTAGCCGCTCTGTGGAGATGGTCGTGGCTATCCTGGCTGTGCTAAAAGCGGGCGCGGCTTACGTGCCCCTGGACCCCGATTATCCCGCTGAACGGCTGGCGTTCATGCTGGCTGATTCGCAGGCGGCGCTCCTGTTGACGGAGCAAACGTATGCCAGCGCCTACGAAGCTATCAAAGCGAATCACAACCTTAATCTACTCCTTGTCTGCCTGGATAGGGATTGGCCCGCTGTCGTTGCTTACCCCGACAGCCGCCCCACCAGCGCCGTCGCCCCCAACAATCTGGCTTACTTGATTTATACGTCGGGCACGACCGGACAACCCAAGGCGGCGCAGGTCGAACATCGCGGTCTGGCTAACGTGTCCGCCGCGCAAGCCCTTCTATTTGGCGCGGGCCCAGGCCGGCGGGTGCTGCAATTTGCTTCGCTTAGCTTCGATGCCTCCGTTTTTGATCTGACCATGGCCTTGACGACGGGCGCAGCCCTCTGCCTGGGCAGCCGCGAGGCGCTGTTGCCTGGGCGTAATCTGTGGCAATTCTTACAGCAGATGCGCGTCAATATCGTCACCCTGCCGCCCTCGGCGTTGGCTTTGTTGCCAGACGAACCGCTGCCAGAATTGCACGTTATCACGGTAGCGGGTGAAGCGTGCCCGGCGGAGTTAGTGGACCGATGGGGGCATGGGCGTCTGTTTTTTAACCTTTATGGGCCAACGGAAGCCACTATCTGGTCTACCGTTCACGCGTGTACGCCTGGCGCAGGCGCGCCACCTATTGGTCGCGCCGTGGCTAATACCCAACTCTACGTTCTGGATGAAAATGGGCAAACTGCGCCTGTGGGCGTTGCCGGCGAGCTATATATCGGCGGCACCGGCCTGGCGCGCGGTTACCATGGCCGGCCCGACTTAACCGCTGCCCGCTTTTTGCCACACCCTTTGGCGGCGGCTGCCGGGCAACGCCTGTACCGCACGGGCGACCTGGTGCGCCGCCTGCCGGATGGCGCTCTGCAATTTCTGGGGCGAGCAGACCATCAGGTCAAGCTACGCGGTTTTCGCATTGAATTGGGAGAGATTGAAGCGGCGTTGTGCCGGCATCCCGCCGTCCGCGAAGCCCTCGTTATTTCCCAACCGGGTCATGCCAGCGCCGACTTTTTCCTGGTCGCCTATCTGATTCCCACCTCGGACCAGGCTATCGTCACAACCGGTGTACGCAGTTTTTTGCAAACCGTTCTACCTTCTTACATGGTTCCGTCCCACTTTGTGGCTCTGCCGGCATGGCCGCTGACCCCTAACGGCAAAATTGACCGCCGCGCATTGCCCCACCCCACCCCGTCCGCCCCACCTGCCGCCCTGCCAGAAACGGAGTTAGAGCAGATTATTGCCGGCATCTGGCAAAAACTCCTCCAGTTACCCGCCGTCAGCATCCACGATAACCTCTTCGACATGGGCGCGCACTCCCTGCTGGTCGTGCAAGCCCACGAACAAATCCAGGCGCGTCTGGGGCGGGTCTTCAACGTTGTGGAGTTGTTTCGTTTCCCCACCATCAGCCAGTTAGCCCGCTATCTGGCTCAGGGGGACGCATCGCAGCCGGCAGCGATTCCGCGCCAGCCAGCCCATCATCAGACAGGGACAGACATAGCCATTATCGGCCTCAGCGGGCGCTTCCCTGGGGCGCAAAATGTGGCTGAGTTCTGGCAAAATTTATGCCAGGGACGGGAGTCCATTCGTTTTTTCACCGCGGCTGAACTGGCGGCGATGGGCGTCCCCGACGCCCTGCGCGCAGACCCCCATTTTGTGCCGGCGGCGGCACCGCTGCCGGGCGTAGACCAGTTTGACGCCGAATTCTTCGGCTTCGCCCCACGCGAAGCGGAAATGATGGACCCGCAGCACCGTCTCTTCCTGGAGTGCGCCTGGGAAGCATTGGAGGATGCGGGGTACGATCCGGGACGCGGCGGCGCGCGCATTGGGCTATATGCCGGCGCAGGTCTCAACGGCTACCTCTTGCAGCGCCATGCACAGCACAATTTGCTGCAAAATTACCAGGCGCTCATTGGCAACGACAAAGATTTTCTGGCTACTCGCGCCGCCTATGAACTCAATCTGACCGGGCCCTGTCTTACGGTGCAGACTGCCTGCTCTACTTCGCTAGTGGCGGTGCATCTGGCTGCGCAAAGTCTGCTTAACGATGAGTGCGACCTGGCTCTGGCTGGCGGCGTTTCTGTGAACCTGCTGCAAGAGTATGGCTACCTGTACCAGGAAGGGGCTATCTTTTCTCCTGATGGACATTGCCGCCCCTTCGACGC
>CAZDSN010000681.1:0-2709 GCA_964507675.1 uncultured Ardenticatenaceae bacterium
GAGAGGGCGAGGGGCGCTGCGCGCCCCTCGCCCTACATTACCCCTTCCCTGGCAAAGGGGGCGCTGCGCGCCTGTTGCCTGGTAACTATTCACCCCCGCTCCCTGAGCCTGCCGAAGGGAACCGGTTTTGGCAGGCTCAACCTACGGGGGGAGTGAACGGTTACCCTGGCAGTGGGGGATGGCGGGCAAGATGCCCGCACCACGGGGGTGGGTTATTTGAAGAGGTGGTCGCGGTGGGCCAGGCGGTGGTAGATCATTTGCTGCACCTGGCGGCGCACTTGCTGGCTCATTTGGGTCACCAGTACGACATCATCGGCGGCAGCAGGGGCGTACTCGGACAGGGTCAACGGTTCGCCAAAGTCAATGTACCATTTGGTAGGCAGGGGCAGCGCCCCCAGCAGGCCGAGCCAGGGAAAGGTGGGCGAAATGGGGAAGTAGGGAAAGCCGGTAAGACGGGCCAGCGTTTTAGATTTGTGCAGCGAGATGTATGTTTCTTCTGCGCCGACGACGGAGACAGGAATAATGGGGGCCTGCGTTTGCAAGGCGGCGCGCACAAAGCCGCCGCGGCCAAAGCGGGCCAGCTTGTACCGGTCTTTGAAGAGCTTGCCGCCCCCCTTAAACCCTTCAGGAAACACGGCCACCAGTTCATTCTGGTGCAGCAGGCGAGTTACGTTCTCCTCGTGCGCCAGCGCCTGCCCGGTCTTGTCAAACAAGATGGAAACAAACGGCAGGGTGGCAAACCAATCGGCGTAGAGCGCGCGCACCAGTCGCTGTGTAGGGTGCTCAGTGAGGATGGCCGCTTCGATCATGGCGGCGTCAAACGGGATTTGCCCGGAATGGTTGCTCACTAACAGGCCGCGGCCATAATCGGGCACGTGTGCCAGGCCGCTGGTTTCCACGCGCCAGTATGCGCTGTACATAAAGGATAGGAAAGGGCGAACGGCGTCGAGAAATTCCCAATCCAATCCCCAGGGATCAGTTTCATATTCGCCAGTGAAGCGGCGTTTGACCATGCCGGCCTGGTATTGCAGCGAGTAGTTGAGCATGTACCAGATGCCTTGCAGCGCTTCTTTGTCCAATCCCTCTTCGCTGATGGCCCCGCGCAGTTGCCCCAGAATGCTGTCGGAATCGGACGCGGGCAAGAGGTGGTCGAGAACCTGGCGCAGCCGTTCCGCCAGTGGGTGCTGCGCCAGCGCGGGGGGGCGAAAGCCCGGGCGTAGCGTTTGCAGGCGTTCGCTCAGGCCGCTTAGCTGGGCAACGTATTGGCGCAGCCGCTTGAGCTGCTGCTGTAAGGGGTCGGCGGCGGGCGGAGGAGAGTCGTTAGTCACCGGAACGGCAGCAGACCGCGGCGCGGGGAACGGTGGGCTGGCTGACGGCTGGTGCGCGTGGCAGTAGGTGGAACCTGTCGCTGCATAGCGGCGGCAAGGCTGGCCGGATCGGGTGATTCCCTGGCAGCGGCGTTCGCCGGTGTCTGCGCTCATTCTCCGCTCTCCTCCTGCCGGCCATTGCGGCGATATTTCTCCAACCATTGGCGCAACTGCTCTCCCTGGTTTATGGCCTGTTCAACGACGGCGGCGAGCAGGTGGTGGCCGCTGCCGGCATCAAACGCGCGCAGGGCTTCGTCGGCTGTTATGGTGGGCGTAAACCCCAACACCTCACTCATTTGCTCCGTATCCGCCACCCAACGATAACGCACATAATCCAGCGGCAGCGGCGCGTACCGCTCCAGATCGGGGGCTAACGTCGCCGCCCAGTAAGCCAGGGTATGGGGCAGGATCACGGGTATCTTTTGCGCCAGCGCCAGCACGCGCGTCAATGGGATGGGCGGGGGCGCGGCCACGTTGAACACGCCAGCCACCCCCGCCAACAGTGCATGGGCCAGCGCCTCCACCACGTCATCTTCGTGGATAAACTGCAGCAGCGGGTCGAAACCCAGCAGCACGGGCGCGCCGGCTTCGCGCAAGAAGCGGGTCATGGGCGTATCCGCCGTCGGGCCAATGATATTGGCAAAGCGCAGCAGCGTCAGCCTGGCCTGGGGATCGGTGTGGTGGAACTTGCGGCAAAAATGTTCAATCTCCATCTGGTAGCGCACCGTGCCATACTGGCGGTGGCCGCGCAAGGGGTGGGTTTCGCGCAAGAAGGCCGGGTTATCGTGGCGCGCGCCATAAACAGCAGTGCTGCTCTTGACCACAATTTGGCGCACGCCAGCCTGGGCGCAGGCGCCAAACAGGTTGATCGTGCTCATGACGTTAAAATCGAACGCAGCTTCGGTATGGGTCTGGCTGGGGCGAAAGCTCAAATGGCAGACGGCGTCCACCTGCGCCGCCGTTAAGGCGTCAGCCAGGGTGGGCTGGCGCAGATCGTTTTGGATATAGGTCATTCCCGGCAGGGGGGCTATCGCTGGCGGCGGCTCCCGATCTAAGCCCACCACGCGCACGCCCGGCTCCGCCAGCAGCCGCTGCGCCAGACGGCGGCCCCAATAGCCGGCTACGCCGGTAATCAAGATGACTTGGGAGTCAGTCATGCACGTTCCTCGTTAAGAATAGGGGTGAGTGGTGAGTGGTCAGAAGGTGAGATGCGCATGGGAGCAGTTTCTTGGGGTTTTGAAGGTTTAAGTATGGGGTTGATAAGGGGGAGGGAAATGGGGGGGGGCGCCCCCCCCCCCCCCCCCCCCCGCCCCGGGGGTGAGGGGGGGGGGGGGGGGGGGGG
>CAZDSN010000682.1:0-2708 GCA_964507675.1 uncultured Ardenticatenaceae bacterium
CGCGGGCTGCCTGCGCCAGTTGGTGGCACGCCCAATTCTTGCCCAACCAGCCATCGGGCAGCGGCTGGCCCGGCAGCAGCCGGAAGCGGGCATCCCCATTCGCCGCGGCCAGAGCCGCCGCGCCTGTGCCATCGCTGGACTGATCATCCAACACCATCACTTCCAACTGGGGATACCCTTGCCCCAGGAGCGAACGTATTGTGCCGGCAATCTGCCCCGCCTCATTGCGAGCGGGAATGAGGACCGAGAGGCGTGGCCTGGTGGTTGTTGGCGTTTGTTGTGCCCCCAGCCGTGCCAGCATGAAGCAGTTCAGCGCCGCTGTCGCCGCCATAACCACCAGAGCTGCCAGTAAAAACAGGTGCAGCGCCGTCATGGCCTCATCTCCCCCACCGCGCCTGCAGCCACGGACGCAGCCCCGGCCGTTGCCGTAAATCCGCCCGGTGTTTCCAGGCCAGAATCAGCGCGTTGCCCAGCCAGACCCACAAAATGTCTACCGCTTCAGGTCGCAGCCCTAATCCATTCCAGGCTGGCGGCGTCAGCAGAAGATACGCCAGCAGGCTGCCCATAGCCAGCATCACGGCCCACCCGTCCACATGAATGATCGCGTACCATACGCCCAGGAAGATGCCCAGCCAGGTCGGCCCCTCCCACACGGTCAGCCCTGTCCACACGCCCAGGGTCACGGCGACTGCTTTGCCGCCGCGCCACCCTAAAAAGGGGGAAAAGGCGTGTCCCAGGACGGCGCCCACCGCTGCCAGCGCCAGCGGCAAACCGGTCCAACCCAGAGCCATATGCGCTATGCCGGCAGGAACCACCCCTTTGCCATAATCCAGCGCCGCCGCCGCCGCAAACCACCCTCGCCCCCCGGCCCGCAGCACATTTGTCGCCCCTGGATTGCCATCGCCCCGCTGCCGGATGTCCGTTTGCAGCCCTAACCGTCCCACCCACACCGAAAAGGGCAGAGACCCGCATAAGAAGCTGAGCAAGAAAGCAAGTAGAGTCATCACGTCTGGTCAACACCCGCACTGCGCATAAGAAGTGGCGCCTCATTAACCGTTCACCCATTCACCCATTCACCAATTAACTATTTTCTCCAAAAATGAAACGCGCCCTTTGCCCAAACGTCTCCGCCAGGCCCATCCCAGCATACCGCCCATCGCCACAAAACCCACCAAACCTGGCCCCACCAATCCCCAAAAGAAGATCAAACCGATGGTTTCTAATCCCCAGGTAATGGCGTAGATCAAAATCAGCGGTTGCCACGGCAGCGCCCTGGGACGCACAATCAAGGTGAGCAGCGTGGACACCACCAGCCATCCTGCGTAGTTTAACCAGGGAATGCCAAAATACCCTCCGGGTTCTTGCCACGCCCAGAAACCCCAATGCACCATTTGCGGATCCAGGAAAAAATCCCAGGCGGTAAAAGCCAGGCCGCTAACCAGGGCAAAGCGCCAGCCGCGCTGCCCCCGCGTGATTCGATCGGCCACTGCCCAGGCTGGCGGCAGCATCATCATCCAGGCCAGCGGGATAATCAGCGGAACCTGCCCGATTTGCGGCTGCAAGGCCGCCGTATACGTATAACGGCCAAAGGGAAAACCCGTAGTCGAACCCAACGCCTCCGCTCCCCAGGCTAATAGCGAAACCAATACAACAGCCAGCGCCGTGCGGCTGGCGGACCAACTGTTGCCCAGGATAAGGACCACCGTCACAATTTGCAGCAGCACCCCCAGCGAAACGATCCAGGAGCGGACCGCGTCCCCCCACAAAGCCGCCATAATGGGCGTCAGGACCATCACGCCCACCCAGGCCAGCAGACTCCAGCCATAGCGTGGCAGGGTTTTCAACCAATCGGGGCGTGTGCGGGATAGAAGGAGGTCCATGTCATTTAACCTGGCTGGAGACCCGCCCGGCAGCCTGTCTGAGAACTGCCAAAATGGACGCTGACGACGCCGAAAAGTGCGGATAAGGGCCCATCTACTCATAATTAATCCATCCGATCTGCGTTATATCAGCGTCATCAGCGGGCTATCAACGACTTTTCCAACAGGCTGTCACCGTCCATCACGGTTGTCTGGCGGGCGCTCCGGACGGTGGCGCGCTGCCATCGGCTGCCCTTCGGATTGGCAGGCGGCTGCGACTGGCTGGCGACAACATTAAAGTCAAGCCCAGAACAACCATGACGTTGGTGATCAGGAAGAAGACAAGCTCTTCAATGGGCAGCACGCCGCCCAAAAAAATGTTTAAGGATTGTTGTGGGTCAATGGTCCATGTGCCAGACTTAATAGCCAGCGCGTCTACAACTGCCAGATAGAGGGTAGAGAGTGTGATGGTCAGCAGCACAGGCCGGCGCGCCTGCCACAGTATATCTGCCCCAAATACAAGCTGCAAAATGAGGGGCGGAATAACCCACACCAGCTCCAGGGCCAGATAAGTACCCGGCTTCCAGCCAACAATCAGGATGGCAGTCATGAGAATACCAATGCCCCCCAGTAAAAATGCTGGCGCCTGTCGCCGCCAGTCCGCTTTAGCCGGCAGATGATCCGTCAACGGGAAGCGCCGCAGTAGCCAGAGCAAAATCAATCCGGTAAAGATCGGCTGCAACACAAAAAAAGTGTACTCTTCAATGGGAACCCAACCCAGCGTGATACCCGTTACCAGCGCTGGATCGTAGTACCAGACGCCCGTGGCTACCAGATAGTTATCCCACG
>CAZDSN010000683.1:0-2704 GCA_964507675.1 uncultured Ardenticatenaceae bacterium
ACCTGAACCTGCTGTTGCAGGAGGCGCTTAACCCGCCAGGCCAGCGCAAAATAGAGCGCCGATTGGGGGGGCGCGCCTTCCGCGTGGGCGACAAGGTGATGCAGACGGTGAACAACTATGATAAAAACGTGTTCAACGGAGACATTGGGCGGATCACGGATATGGATGCGGTGATGCAGACCTTCACGGTGAATATTGATGGCATGCCTGTGGTGTATGATTTTCTGGAAGCGGATGAGCTGGTACACGCCTTTGCTATCAGCGTGCATAAATCACAGGGGGCCGAATATCCGTGCGTGGTGATGCCGGTGGTGATGCAGCATTACATGATGCTGCAGCGGAATTTGCTGTACACGGCGGTGACGCGGGCGCGCAAACTGGTGATTCTGGTGGGGACGCGGCGGGCTATCAGCATCGCTATCAAAAACAACCGGGTTACGGAAAGACACACGGCTCTCGACTGGCGGCTGCGCGGCAAAAAATAGGCGGGGGAGTCTACATGGCGCAAAAAAAGCCCCCTTCTCCGTAGGGAGAAGGAGGCTTTATGGTTGCGTTAATTCCCAATGGCTACAGGCTTAGAGGTCTTCGCACTGGTCTTGTTTTTCGCCTTGCACAATGTTCCCACCGCCAACGGGGGCTGGTTCGTTAGCCAGGCATTGCAGGTTGGCGTCAATCGTGTTCTGGTAAATCGCTACGCCGCCTTCGTTCTGGAATGCCTGCACATCTCCGTTGACCATGTTGCGCCGCACCGTCAGGGGCGCATCGTTGGAGTCGAGCAAGATACCGCCCGTGATGGCTACGCGGTCAATCAAAGCGGTGCCACCTTGCACGTGCTGGATGCTGCCGCCGACGGAACCGAGGATAACCCAGACCTTAGCCGCGCCTTCCGCCTGGATGTTGCCGTTGACTGCTGCATCTATGGCGCGCAGGGTGGAGCCTGTACCGACATTGACGGTTCCTTCCACTTCGGTGCGGAAGAGGGTGCAGGTGGCGCCATCGGGCACCAGGACGTTGTCCACGGTGATGGGGCCGAGCGTGCCTGTGCAGGTGATTTCTTCGGCAAAGGCAGGCTGGCTGCCGGCAAACAGGAAAGTGAATGACAAGATGGCAAGAAGCATAGCAAACGTGAGCTTTTTCATGGGTTTTCTCCTTAAGAGCGCGGGCTGATGCCCTGAAAATTGTTTTTGATGAAAGTGAATCAATCATCATGGTGTTCTGTATAAGGATTGCCGGCAGCCGCGGCGAAAAATACATGACTTTCAAAGTTGATGAAATTTGGGGGACATGAATTGCCAGAACTTTTGGCATTTGTATACTTAGCGGGATATGTTGCGTGTGCAGACGCGGTTGGGATACGTGGCTGCACGTATCTATTTTTAGGCAGCAGTCTGAGCGGCGGCGATGCGTAGGGCGTATTATGGAAAAAACAGATTGGCAGCTTATTCAGGCCTGTCGCCGGGGGGAGCCGCAGGCGTGGGAGGAACTGGTCAGCCGGTATGAGCGGCTGGTATTCTCTATCCCTCTCAATTTTGGGCTTAACCGGGACGATGCGGCGGACATTGCCCAACATACCTTTATTGTGCTGATGGAAAATCTGTACAGGCTGCGGGAAGATGGCAACCTGGTGGGTTGGTTAGGGACGGTGGCCCGCCGGCACACGTGGCGATTATCCGGGCGTCACCAACGGCAGCCCGAAGAGGCCGAGGATGCCGCCGTTGCCCTGCCCGACATGGATGCGACTGAGCGGCAAGAACGGTGGGAGCGTTTGCAATGGCTGCACCAGGGGCTTTCCCACCTGGATGAGCGCTGCCGGCAGCTTCTGCACGCCCTCTATTTGGAAGCAGCAGAACCTGCCTACACGGAAGTCGCCGCCCATTTGGGTATGGCTGTCGGCAGCATTGGCCCTACTCGCGCCCGCTGCTTGCAGCGGTTGAAAGAGATTTTGCAATAGAACGATTTTCAAAATCGTTCGACGTGCCCTGTATTTTTAGACGGCGTGGCCGGCAATACTTAATAGAAGGTTAATGGCGCTTTTCCAGCTTTGCTGGCAGCGCCCGCGCTCCACAGGCTGATGGTCAGGGATTGACTTATGAACGATAAACTGAGCTTTGCCAAACTGGTGGATTGGATAGAAGGACGGTTGTCGCTGGCGGAAGCGGCGCAGGTAGCTACTCTGGTGGCCGCCGATGTGGCCTTGCAAGCCGACGTGGCCTGGATAAAAACATTCCATCAGATCAGCGACCGGACCGTGTGGGAAGCGCCGCCGAACGACGTGCGCGCCGCTCTCCGCCGCCGGTTTGCGGCTTATGCGGCGGAGAACCGTCCACCAAACTGGTGGGAACGGCTAACGGCTGTGTTGAAGTTTGACAGCCAGACGCAGCCGCTGGCTGCCGGCATTCGCGCTGCCGGTTCTGCCACCGATCGCCAGTTAATTTATAGCACGCCTTATGCGGACGTGGCCCTGACCTTTCAACAGCGCCCGGCGACAAAAGCGTTTAACATTTTGGGCCACGTTTTACCCACGGCTGCGCCCGCGCCTGATGTTTACAGCGTGCAACTGCGGCAAGACAATGCCGAGCGCGGCTTTACGGCCACTGACGAAGTGGGCGAGTTTTTCTTTGCCGATATGCCAGAGGGGGAATATGAACTGGCAATCCACAGTGATCAGGTTGAAATTCTTGTGCCCCTGCGGTTAAGCGTATGA
>CAZDSN010000684.1:0-2692 GCA_964507675.1 uncultured Ardenticatenaceae bacterium
GACTTCTTGCGCCACATTGAACGCACCCGCCTCCTCATTCACCTGCTGGATGGCAGCAGCGTTAACCCGGTTGAAGACTGGGCCATGATTAACCAGGAGTTGGCCCTGTACGATGCCAACCTGGACCAGAAACCCCAATTAGTCGTGCTGAACAAAATGGACTTACCCGATGCGGTCGCCTGGGAGCCCATCGTAGCCGAACAGGTAGAAGCCGCCGGATACCCATTCATGTCCATCTCCGCCGCCACCGGTCAGGGCACGCGGGCCATGTTGTATCGCGTGCGCCACATGCTGGATGCTGCGCCCGGCCCCAAAGTCGCTGCCACTGACGAGATGATCGTCATTACCCCTCCGCCAGACCAGGAAGCGTTTGCCATTGAACGCGAAGGGGGCGGCTGGCGCGTGCGCGGCTCGCGCATTGAACGTGTGGCCGCCATGACCTATTGGGAATTTGACGCGACGGTGCTCCGTTTCCAACGCATTCTGGAAAGCATGGGCATCACCGAAGCGTTGGAAGATGCCGGCATCCAGCCCGGCGACATGGTTTTTATTGGGGAAGAAGAACTCGAATGGAGCGAGTAGGGGTACTGGGCGGCACATTCGATCCGCCTCACCTGGGCCACCTCATCCTGGCCGAAACAGCGCGCGAATGTCTCCATCTCGATCGCGTTTTGTTTATGCCCGCCGGGGAACCACCCCATAAACAAGGCCAAACCATCTCCGCTATTCACCACCGGCTGGCTATGACCGGCCTGGCTATTGCCGGCAACGACTTCTTCCAGCTTGACGCCACCGATGCCACCCGCCCTGCCCCGCATTATACCAATACGCTGCTGCCCCTGCTGCAGCAGGCCATGCCCACCGCCCAACTGTGGCTGCTGATTGGCGGCGACTCGCTGCGTGATCTGCCCACCTGGCACGCTCCCGCCGTTATCACATCCTTCTGCCGACTGGCCGTCCTCCCTCGCCCAGGGGCCGGGTTTGACCTGGAAGATCTGCAGCAGGCCATCCCCGGCATCGGCGCCGCCGTTGATCTGCTTTCCGGCCCGACCATCTTTTTATCTGGCTCCCAGATTCGGGCATGGGCGCGGACCGGGCGGTCGCTGCGTTATTTGCTGCCGGCATCTGTCCGCGAGTACATCCACCAACACCAACTCTATACCAGCTAACGTCGGAGAAAGCGAGTTTTTTCCATCGTATTGGTGCGCCGCCCGAAAACCCTTGAAAAATTCGACCCCTTTTGCGCAACCCATTCAATTGTGTTAAGAAAACCCTCATCTACCACCCGATTCCTCCTCCTCTGCCTGTGGGTTGCCGCCGCCATTGCCGTGGGCGCGCTCCTTTTCCAGAGCATCGCCCACCCCACTATTCGCGTGCACTGGGTCACGGAAAGCGAACTAGATGTGACCGGCTACAACCTTTACCGCGCCGGCCAGCCAGATGGGGAGTTCCACCAGATTAACAGCGAACTGCTGCCGCCGGCTTCTGACCCGTTTTTGGGCGGGGAACACACCTTTGTAGACAAAAATGTCGCCTGGCAGCGCACCTACTACTATCAACTAGAGACCATTGATCGCACCGGCAATGCCACGCGCAGCGAAGTTATCATCCTGCAGGCGCAGTTTACCCTTTTGACACCCTAATGTGACTATGATACCATCCCACTATTAAGGCTCGCTGGAGGAAGGTTGCTTGACCGTTACAACACAAATAAACCAACGAATTGTCCTCAACATTGCTGGCTTTGTCGTCGCCCTGGAAACCAGCGATCAGATAATCGCCCACCGCATCACCGACCGCTACCAGCAGTTCCTGGAGTCTGGTGAAGGCGCGGCGACAGCGCCACATTTTACTATTTCCATTGAAGCTGCGCCTGGAGCCATGTTTGTGCCTATACAACCTGGCAACTGGGTCATCGAATCAGACTACGACAACCACCACGTAACCTATCGCTCCTATCGCGAGCGGGGACAGATTGACGTGCGCTCTGGCCTGGGGCAGCTTGAAATGGCCCCCACCGCCGACATTGAGAATTTCCTGAGAGTGGCCTACGCCTGGCTCTGCGTGCATAACAACGCCTTGCTGCTTCATGCCGGCGGGCTGCTGCGCCACGCCGACAACTACGGCTATGTGTTCTTTGGTCCCAGCGGCGCCGGCAAAACCACCAGCACCGGCCTCTCGGCCGCCCGCGGCGCCATCCTCAGCGACGACCTGGTCATCATTCGCTGCCACGATGGGCAGTGCACCTTGCACGGCGTCCCTTTCCGCGGCGAAATGGTAGACGCGCCCCGCGCTAACCAACAGGCCCCGCTCAAAGGCATTTTCCGGTTGCGTCAAGATGCCGCCCACTTTGTCAAACCCTTGCCGCACACGGTGGCTGTAGCCGAACTGGCCGCAGCATCCCCTTTCGTCGTGGGTAACCCGCACCTGAACGACCAGCTCATTGCCGTGTGCCACCACATTGCCCGGCACACGCCCATCCAGGAGCTGCACTTCAAGAAAGATGATGGATTCTGGGACGCGATAGATGAATATTTCACAACTCTACCCTAAACCACACCCGCAAACAGCCGGCAGGGTTATAGATGGCGAGGCCGTTCTTATCCTGGCCGATTCCAGCGAAATTCAGGTACTCAACCCCGTTGGCTCGCGTATTTTCGAGCTGGCTGATGGCAGCCGTTCCATAGCCGAC
>CAZDSN010000685.1:0-2688 GCA_964507675.1 uncultured Ardenticatenaceae bacterium
CCAGCCTATGAATTCATTCATAGGCAATAGCGACCAGATTGAGAATTGTCGGTGTGCGCGACATTAACCCCTGACGCCTGCTGCCGGGTGGAGTAGCCACCTGACCGTCTGCATCCTGTCATAACTGTGCCGCCAGAGACGCAAAGTCAAATTCGATAGTGGGGATGTCCTGCTCGATCTTCTGTTTACGATCCTGCATGAATCGCGCACACCACCAGTTATCAATGTTGCTCACATCAAAGTCCCGATGCATCACCGCATACAATTCAATCTCCCGCATTTTCAAGAACTGGGGAAGCTCTGGCAACCATTTCGGGTCTAACCGGTAGGATTGTTGGTATCCTCGCAAAAAATGGGTCATAAACGCTTGCGTAAAGGCAGGCCAATCTTCCGCGTCCATCACAATGTAAAACAGGACAATCGCGATTTCATTCGCAAACCAGCTATAAGCGCATTCATCAAAGTCAAACAAAGTGATGGTCCCCGCCTCGTCCACAAAGAAATTACTGCCATGCGCATCCTGATGAATTAAGCCATAGGAGGCAGGCTCTTTGGGCAGTGTACGTAAATGGTCGCGCAGGGCCTGATACTTTTGTCTGGCTACAGTTTCGGAAGCAGGCAGATAGCGCTCTACAAATTCCATGATGTCATCGTCCCACTCTGGACGCTTCCATGCCGGTTTGGCGGGCTGGTACTCCTTTGTCAGCGCATGGATGGCCCCCAGGTGTTTCCCATACGCTTCATAAAGCGCCGGTGTCCACAATTCCCAGGGAGGCTGCCCCTGGGCTTTGACAAAGGTAGTAGTTAGGAAATACCCGCCCTGGCCATCTTCAATCGCTTCCACAAGTTTCCCGCTTTCAGAGCAAATCGCTTTAGCAACGGAAACGCCGCCCTCCGCCAGATAGTTGATCCAATCCACTTCACCCTGAATCAGGTCTTCGCTGCGGCGAAGACTGTGTGAAATGCGCAGAATATAGGCGTGCGCATCCCGCTCGAATTCGTAGATGAAACTTTCAAAGGCGTGGAGCGGCCGGATCTGGTCGTTGGCAATGCCATAGCGGCGCATGGCTTCCTGCAAAACGGCGTCACGATAACGGTCCCTGATTTGTTGTTCCATAGGTATCTACTTACCGCAAAGACGCCAGGAACGCCAAGATTCTCTGGTTTTTCTTTGTGTTCTTCGCGTCTTTGTGGTGAAATTCCAGAGAGGCTTAGTAGTTACTTCCATAGAATCTTTGCGCTCTTTGCATCTTGGCAGTGAATGGGGTTGGACACATGGGGCAGGTGTGTTGCCTTAAACGGGGGCCAGCGTGCCGGCAAATATCAGCCACGCCAGAACTGTTTTAGCCGACAGGCTCAACACAATGTAGACCCGTTCCCCAAACAGGTAATCCTGCCAGCGCCCCACTTTCTTATACTGCAACACCATATTGATGGCGAAAATGTTGAAAAAGACAAACAGCGTGGGAATGATGGCGTACACAAAAGCCGGCGGTTTGGCGTCGCCGGACGAAACCGCGCCCAGAAAATACAGCATAATCACCACCCACGGAACAATCCCGGCGATGCTGCCATAAATAAAGGCGGTCCAGTTCGTCCTCTTTGTGTACTGGTTGTGATACTCCATCATAATCCCAAACAGATTCATCGTGCCATTGAGCGCAAAGATCAAAATGATAGCGCCCAGGTCCCAAAGCCCCACCAACATGCCAATGAGCACAATCATTAACGAGGAACTCAACGCATATTCATAGAAGCGAACCGGATTCATGCCCTTCTTCAGATTCTGTACATAGCTCTGGTAGCCCACACTTGCCAGATAAAGATGCGCCACAGCCGAGATAAGCAGGAAAGCGGCCACCGCCGGCCCAAAACGCACATCATATAGAAGTTGCGTGTTTGGTTTCAGAGAGCGGGTGGCGACGTCAAAATTCAAGTAATTAGTGAAGATGGGGTAGGTGGTGTCATTGCTGACCAGGATCATGAAGATACCTTGAATAAGATGCAAGCATCCCATGATCACATTGAAGCGCCGCAGCCCGGTGAACTTGTTATTCATTGCACTCGCGCTACTGGCTGATTGGGTATTTTTTGTTGACATTTAGTCATCTCCTTATAGGGTGCTGGTTATTATGTTAACTCAGCTACTTGCCTGCCAAAAAACCGATATAACTGACGGAAACGCTCAAGACCACGCCCCAGACCATATCTACCACCGTTACCAGCAGCGGCCACTCTTTGATGGTAGCCAGGTTGGTCAGGTCGTAGGTGGCGTAAGTGATCAGGCCAAACAACGCCGCCCGCAGCAGAGTTGCCGGCAGCGAATTAGCTTCCAACCCCGGAACCACCACGAAAAACAAGATGCCGGCAATAAACAGCAAATAAAAAACAATCGCCGCCGCCCAATTTGGGTTGGGCGCCAACAAAACCCCCAACTGCTGCCGGTAAAACGTGCGCGACACCACTCCCAGCCACACCATATCAATAGCAAAAAACGCGATCAAGACAGCAAAATAAAGTTTGACATAATAAACCATCACTTAACCCTCCCAAAGTGGAAGCAAACGATCTGTTTGTTTGGAAACACCATTAGTTTGCGCAGACAAACTAATTGGACAATGAGAAAATAATCGGGTAATCCCACCACCCTTGCCAGGGAAGGGGTAATGGTGGGCGAAGGGCGCGCAG
>CAZDSN010000686.1:0-2685 GCA_964507675.1 uncultured Ardenticatenaceae bacterium
GACGGTAACGCCGCTTGTGGCCGCCGCCACGATGACGCACAGTCACCTTGCCGCGAACATTGCGACCGCCCCGTTTACGCAAACCTGTTGACAGGGAGCGTTCGGGTTGGTTGCGGGTAATCTCTTCAAACGTCTGGCCACTCATTCCGCGGCGGCCAGGCGAAGTTGGCTTAAATACTTTAATAGGCATGTTTCCTCCAGAGATGGGTTCAGATTTCGCCGTTAGTGGGAACGACACCCCACTGTCACGAAACCGTCATCCCTGCTTACTAAACACCTTCAAATACGTTGATCGTATTCCCAGGCGCCAGAGTCACAATTGCTTTCTTCCAGCCAGGCTTGCGCACAGCCATGCGGCGCAGGCGGCGCGATCGTTTTGCCGGCATATTGGCAATCCGTACCTTTTCTACGGTGACGTTGGGATACGCTAATTCCAGGGCCCTCTTGATCTCTACCTTGTTAGCGCCAGGGTGCACTACAAATGTGTACTGGTTGTACAAATCCAGCATAATGGTGGCTTTTTCCGTCACAACCGGTCGTCGAATAATCTCTCGCCAATGCATCGCTTATTCCTCCTCATCCATGGCAAACGTATAGGCGTCTTCCTGACCCAGGAAGTTTTCAATTACTTCCAGAGAGTCCAGCGATAACACGACTTTCTCGTAGCCTAGCAAGTCACGGACGTTCAGATAGGTATCACTCAGCAGTTTGACATCTCGGAGGTTACGCGCCGACAGCACGACGTTGTTGTCACCGGCTGCCGGCAGTAGCAGCAACACACTGTTATCGCCCGCCAGCCGGTTTAAAGCCATAGACATTTCTTTCGCACGTGGCGCGCCCACTTGCAGTCTATCTACGACCACCAGGTTGCCCGTTTGGGCTTTGATAGTGAGCGCGGAGCGCAAAGCTGCCCGTCGCATTTTGCGCGGCATATCCTTGCTGTAATCCCGTGGTTTAGGCCCATGCGCCACGCCACCGCCCACAAAAATAGGAGCACGCCGGCTGCCGTGACGGGCGCGGCCCGTCCCTTTTTGCCGGTACCATTTGGCCGTGGTGCGGTTTACTTCACCGCGCGTTTTGGCCTTGTGTGTACCCTGACGTGCATTGGCTAATTGTCGTACGAGTGCTTGATGCATCAGGCCGCGGTTGATCTTGGCTTCAAAAATCACGGGCGAAAGCTCAACCTGGTCAACCTGCTCACCAGCCATGTTCATAACAGGAACTTCCATCACACTGTCTCCACTTAGCTCTTAGCAGCTTCTTGAATAATAACCAGGCCGCCTTTGGCCCCGGGCACAGCGCCTTTGACTGCCATGAGATTCTTGGCGGCATCAATGCGCACCACTTCCAGGTTTTGGGCGGTAGTGCGGTCATTGCCCATACGGCCGGCCATGCGGGTCCCCTTAAATACGCGACCCACACCCGAGGTTGATCCAATGGAACCGGGGGCCCGATGACGGTCAGATTGGCCGTGTGTCTTTGGCCCGCCGCTAAAACCATGGCGCTTAACGCCACCCTGGAAGCCACGACCTTTGCTTTTCCCTGTCACGTCAATGTGACTGCCAATTTCAAATTGTTCGACGGTTAAAACCTGGCCTACCTGGAACTCGGCGGCAGACCTGGTGCGAAATTCGCGCAAATAGCGTAAGGCCGGCAAGCTCTTCAAACTCTTTCGCGGTTGATTTTTCTTGCCAACCTTTACGCGACCTAAATGACCCCGCTGTCCACCAGTGAGACGTTGGTCTTTGGTTTCGGCGAACCCTAATTGGATGGCATTGTAACCGTCAGTTTTTTCTGTTTTAACTTGCGCTACATAGCATGGACCCGCTTGAATGAGAGTGACCGGAACGGCGTCACCATTCGATTCAATAATTTGGGTCATGCCGACTTTGAAGCCTAGTAACCCTTTCATGACAACCTCCACGGACTGTCAGCTCACCAGGCTGGAGCTGCATCATCCGGAATATGCATTGTGTTTCATACGCAAGAAGGCGCGCCGGGTAGGGGAGTACCTGAACTGGCGCAGAGGCCCGCGTTATGTTTACATGCTTCTGTTAATCAGGCTCGTCTGCAGGAGTAATTATCTCCCTGCGCTGGTAGAAAGTTTCCACCGGACGAGCTATCCAGCAACCTGTTTGGCGGCGACAATCAGGTAGGAAACAGGCTGCTTAGATGGAAATCTCGATGTCAACGCCTGCCGGCAGATTCAGCCGCATCAACGTGTCAATCGTCTTGGAATCGGGATTGATCACATCAATCAACCGCTTATGTGTCCGAATCTCGAAATGCTCGTGCGAATCTTTGTCAATGAACGTGCTGCGCCGTACCGTGAAACGCTCAATTCGCGTGGGCAGTGGCACCGGACCTAACACTTCCGCCCCCGTTCGTTCCGCTGTGCTCACAATGCGCTTGGCTGATTGGTCCAAAACGCGGTGATCATATGCCTTCAGGCGAATTCGTATTTTTTGAGCCATAAAAGTTGCCTCAGTGAGAGGGGCGTTGCGCCTCTATTTGGCGTAACGCCCCCCCTGATTCAAAAGAACTATTCCAAAATTTTCGTGATGACGCCAGCACCGACAGTCACGCCGCCTTCCCGAATGGCGAAACGGCTGCCTTCTTCCAACGCCACCGGCGTAATCAACTGCACCACCAGGTTCACGTTGTCTCCCGGCATCACCATCTCCA
>CAZDSN010000687.1:0-2682 GCA_964507675.1 uncultured Ardenticatenaceae bacterium
CCCCCTTCCCCCTAAAGGGGGAAGGGGCTTTCGGAGAGGGCGCGCAGCGCCCCTCGCCTACCATTACCGCTTCCCTGGCAATGGGGTGGGATTATGGGATTATGGCCTGGTTTGAACCTGATATGAAGTTGTTAAGGTGCGAGATAGATAGGGGCAGATTGGCAACCTGCCCTACGGGAGGGGGCGGGTTGCCAACCCGCCCTACGGGGCCAGAGAAAGGAGGCCGCAGCCGAAGGCTTTGGCGGGGCCAATGCCGATGTGGACAGCGGTCATGAATTTTTCGGCATCGGTGATTTGGAGGCGCCCGTCGAACTGGACAGTGTGCAAGGCAAGATCCCGCTTCCTATCCGTCTGTTTATGCGCATGACTAATTTGCAAGTCGAGCAGGCAAAAGCCATGCTGCTCCGCTTTTTTGTACAGCCATGCGCACTGATCTTCTTCCTTGTAAAGAGCGCAGCGGGGCCCGGGTTTATTGCCCTTGCCGCTACTGCGCCGCCGGGCAGGGTTAGCAACCAGGCGGAAGTGCAAAGTGCGGCCATTGGGTAAGTCCAGGTCTACTGCCTTCCAGACAGGCGATGCCAGCAGGTACTGCCCCTGTCCAATCTGGGCCAACGGACGCCAATCAGGTGGCACAGTAGATTGCACCAGCAACGTCATAACCCCTGAATAGCGATTGGTTTCTAACCGATGAAGGACGTTAGCTTCTTCCCGCTTTCCAACAAAACCGCGCAGGAGGGTACGGTGCATCTCATACGGGTTTTCACGCTCACTTTGTACCATCCGGCTGGCAGGATTAAGGATAAGTTGGGAGAGGTAAATCATGATGATATTTTCTCCTGTTTGGCGAATGGCTGGCGAAACGGTGGCATCCTCTCCACAAACTGCGTGTGAAAGCGGCGCAGCGCAAAGCGCCGCTCGCCTTTTGCAAAAGAGAGCGGCATGTCCCGGTTCACACCGGACCCGGTTTTATCTTCTAATAGCAGGCGTAACTGTTGACCACTTTCTCTGAGGCGGTCATACTTGCCTTCGTCGCTTCCCAGCCAGGGGTATTGTTCTAAGGCATCACGTAGAGGCTTGTCTTGTAAGCCATCCGGTAGATAGACAGGACGGGCAGGCGGACACGCTTTGCGCCCTAGAAAGAGCATCCATCGGGGATTAGCCAGGGCTTTGTGGATGGTTTGCAAGAGTTCGCTGTCACCCTCCAGACCAACCAGAAAGGCAGCATCCGTAAGATAGTAGCGGTTGGAGATGATCGTACCCTTGTCCAAACTTTTACCATCAGCCTGGAGATAACCCTTGTAAGGGTCCATAGCGCCCTGCCCGGCAGTGTGGAAGTCACGCAGGATTTGTCCCTCGCGGTCTACGCGCACGCCTATTGTCAGACTCGATAGATCGTCTAAGGCAGCAGCGCGAGGACGACCTAACGCGGCGCACAGTAAGCCAATAATGCCGCTTTTAGAAGGTTCGCGCCCGGTGTCACGCACGGTGAAGTTGCTTTGTGTGCCCCAGGCTTGCAGAGGGGCGACACATTGAAGTAGTAAAGTGGGCATGGCTTACTCCTGTGGCAAGACGTTGAGGATGGTGTTAACCCAATCTGAATACTTTTCTTGACGATAGGCGGTCAAGTGGTTAAGCGCGGATTGATGCTTGTTCATAACGTAAACGGCTGTGGCCACTGCCCGGCTATCATCATAAAAACTGGTCAGATCGTGCCAATAATCATCTAATGCTCGAATAGAAGGTTCAATATAACCGGTAGTCAGTTCGCCCGTTTGCGAATCATGGGCTGGTCTGACAGGCGTCTCAAAAGCGTTAACCAGGTTCCAACTTTTGCCGTCAGCGCGAGCCACAGCCATCGCAAAATTAGTGCAGTTTTGGGCAGCAAAGGCGTTTTGTTTGCCGGTGGGAATGGCGCTCATGGCTGCCCGCATAAAGCCTTCGACGGTGCGGCGGGCAAGTCTGACATCTTTGAGGTTGTCCACCAACTGCCGCCAGTCAATCCGCAGATACCGGTAATAGCAGGCAGAATTGAAACTGGTGAAGCCAACCATATCGGCGCCGGCGGTATCATCTGGCTTGCGGTGGTCCATGGCGGTGTAATAGTCCATTTCCATGTTGACGCGGTGCGTGGAAAGGGCATGGGCTACCTGGCAGGCGGCGTCTATGTTGGTGGTGGGGTTGCTAGCCAACATGCGGCCAAACAGGGCGATATCGGGGGCGCTGGTGCGTTTGTCCATTTGTTTGATCAATTCTTTGCACAGATCATCAATGATCTTTTCTTTTGGTTTCTGCTCAGTCACCTCGTGCAAGGCAACATCCCAGTTTTGATGAAGTTGGGCAGCAATCCAACCCAATTCCTCTTCGCTGAGGTAAACGAGGACGTTGGTTTTGCCCTTGTCTACAGCCTTTTTTACATAGGCTCCGGCAAAGGCTTCAGCAACAGCCGTTGTCTCGGCAGCATCGTGCCCCATCTTTTCTAATCCCGTGGCAATTTCACCAGCCATGCGCTTAGTGCGCTGACCAACAGAGACTTCTGTCTTTTCCGCAAACACCGGGGCGCGGCGGATGGCGGCTTTGAACGCCTGCGAAGAGATACGGGCGCGGCGAGAGCCGCCAAAGATGGCATCCTTGGGACTGCCAGTATCATCACGGTTCAGGTTAGCGGGGGCAAAACTTTGGATC
>CAZDSN010000688.1:0-2674 GCA_964507675.1 uncultured Ardenticatenaceae bacterium
CCTACATTTTTCTCCGCGTCCTCCGCGTCTCCGCGTGAATCTATTTTCGAAGGAGGCAGCCTGTTTGCGCACCCCTTCCACCTGATCATCGTCGTCGTAATTTCGTTCCTCTTCGCCGTAGGCGTCGTCGGCCTGATCATGGACCAATGGACCTGTTTTATAGGTGTTCCAAACTGCGACTAGAAAACCCTTTCTGCCAAGTCAGTTTATGGTAGCCGCTGCTTGATTTGAACAAAGCGCCTGACGCCCCGGTCACCTTGCGCTGTCCCGAGAGGGTGGAGTCGGGTGCAGGCGTAATTCGGCGACGGTAACCGCCTGCCTGCTCCCGAAGGAGCGCCGCCTATGGTCGGATGCGTCAGCATCTGCTTGAACGTCTACGCTCAGCCGCCAACGAGCGCAACATAGCCGGTTCGGTTAGCTATTTGGAATTTGAGCAAGATGGTAGCAATGGTAGTACGACTCAATGATGCCAGATAATGGCAACAAGTATAAACAGAAAGGGGAGCATGAGCAAAAAGGAGGTCAGCCTCACCTGATTAGGGCGGTTGCCAGGGGCGAGTGGGCGCGTGTTTGACCAGGCGCATAAGCTGCTCACAGATAGGGCAAGAAGGCCGTTCCGATGTTGTCGTACCCGGCATGGCGGTGGTCTGAGGCATGTTTGTGATGGTTCCGTTCATCTGCTGCTTAATAGCCGTCAGGCGATTTGTGGTATTATTCGGCTAACTGTCGCGCGGCGCGGCGATACGTTCCCTGCATTTTGGCGGCCCCACCACGCAGTTGCCCACCGGCGAAGATGCGTTCTTGTAAAGTTGCGCCATTATCTGAAAATAGAGCAGGCGTACATGGTTGATCGAGGGAGTGATTGACTACCCGCATGTCCGAATTGTCATACGCCAGTTCACTGCGGCAATCCCCCTTTGATCATTGTGGATGATAAGACCCTGGTAGCCAATTAGAGACAACGATAAATTGATAGGGGAATGGAGTATGAGCAGACATTCAGAACGACATTATGCGGAACGAATCGGTTGGCTGCGAGCCGCCGTCTTAGGCGCGAACGATGGCATAGTCTCTACCGCCAGCCTGGTAGTCGGCGTCGCCGCCGCTACCGCCGCCCGCGGCGACGTCCTTATAGCTGGAATGGCAGGTCTTGTAGCTGGCGCCATGTCCATGGCTGCCGGAGAGTATGTCTCCGTCAGCTCACAGGCGGACACAGAGAAGGCCGACCTCGAACGCGAACGCCATGAACTCCAGACAGATGCAGCCTTTGAGCTGCAAGAGCTAACAGACATATACATCAGTCGCGGACTGGAACCCGCGCTGGCTCAACAAGTTGCCGTGCAATTGACGGCTCACGATGCCTTGTCCACCCACGCCCGCGAAGAATTGGGGCTGACCGAGATCCATGCCGCCCGCCCCATTCAAGCTGCCGTCGCATCGGCAGTCACCTTTGCCGTCGGCGCAGCCTTACCCCTCATTTTGGTTCTGATCGCTTCGTCGTCGCTTATAATCCCCGTTGTCGCTGGCGGTTCTCTGCTGTTTTTGGCGCTGTTGGGCGGCATGGCTGCCCGCGCCGGCGGCGCCAACGTCCTTGTCGGTGCGGGGCGGGTAACCCTTTGGGGTGTGCTGGCTATGGCTGCCACAGCGCTTGTTGGGGCCATCTTTGGCACTATCGCCTGAAATCAGCAACCGGGTTCCTGGCATTACCTTCACCTGCTTTCAGGCGGAAAACATAGACCCTTGAGGGTCGCTGAGGTGCGAAATGAATGAGCCGCGAACGGTCGTCTCCTGGCGCGTTATTGCCCAGATGTTGGTCTTTATCGTGGTCGTCCCCTTCCTGCCCCTGCTAATTTCGGGGCGTTGGAATTGGTGGGAGGCGTGGGTATATGCCCTGATTGGCATCCTGGGCTTTGCCATCAGCCGCGCCCTGGCGGCGCGGCGGCATCCGGATTTGTTGGCGGAACGCGCCCGCTTCTTGCAGCTAAAAGACGCCAAACCCTGGGACAAATTCCTGGCCCCCTTGTTAGGTCTGGGCGGCGGGCTGCTGCCGCTGGTTGTGGGGTTAGATGCGCTGTTTGGCTGGTCTTCCCCTTTCACTTTACCTGTAAAAATCGCGGCGTTGGTTATCATTCTGGCTGGATACGCCCTGGGAAGTTATGCCTTGATAGAAAATCGCTTTTTCTCAGGCATGGTACGCATCCAGGCGGAGCGGGGCCATCAGGTAGTGTCCAGCGGCCCCTACCGCTGGCTGCGACACCCCGGTTATGCCGGGGCGCTCCTGTCCTACCTGGCCACGCCCATTTTCCTGGATTCCCAGTGGGCGTTTCTGCCCGCTCTGTTGCTCTTGATTATTCTCGTGGTGCGCACATCCCTGGAAGACCAGTTCTTGCAGAACGAACTCCCTGGCTACCGTGAATATGCCCGGCGCGTGCGTTTCCGCCTGCTGTCCGGCGTGTGGTGAGTGTCTATACTTGCCGCTATTTATAGCCCTGGATACGCTATGTCATGAATCCCCTAAATGGTTTTTCATCGGCTGTCAGAGAGCAGCTTGGATATTACGTTTACCTGCTTATAGACCCGCAAACGGACAAAGTCTTCTACGTTGGCAAAGGGACAGGGGATCGGATTTTTGCCCACCTCAGCTTTGCGCTCCGTTTCCCAAAGGAGACGGATA
>CAZDSN010000689.1:0-2667 GCA_964507675.1 uncultured Ardenticatenaceae bacterium
AGAGGCAGTCCCCCAAAGGGGGAGGGGGCTTTTCGGAGAGGGCGAAGGGCGCGTCGCTCGCCCTCTATGACCCCACCCCGGGCAAAGGGATTCATTCCCTGGTCAGGCAACCAGAATAAGAATTGCTGTGGCGAGGGTTGGTGGAGGTTACAAACCCACCTGATTTGCGTTATAATGAACCTGTTGGCAACAGTTGCCAACACCAATAACAGATATGAAGCCAGACCATCGCGCCCACAAGCAGCGCCCTGGTCTCTGCATTGAATGAGGTAAACATATGACCAAAAGAGATCACTTCCAGGCTCGCACGCTTTTGCCAGGCAGCCAGAACCAGGTCTACTACCGCCTGGGAAAATTAAGCGAAGACGGCATCGGCCACATTGACCGGCTGCCTTATTCCATTAAGATTTTGCTCGAAGCCCTGCTGCGTCATTGTGATGATTTTATCGTCACGCCAGAGCACGTGGTGCAACTGGCAAACTGGAACGCCAAAGAGGTGGGCCAGCACGAAATTCCTTTCAAACCCGGCCGCGTCATTTTGCAGGACTTCACCGGCGTGCCGGCAGTGGTTGATCTGGCGGCGCTGCGCTCCGCCATGGCTCGCATGGGCGGCGACCCGGCCAAAATAAACCCGCAAGTGCCCGTAGACCTGGTCATTGACCATTCCGTGCAGGTGGATACGTTTGGCTCGGCGGCGGCGCTGTTTATCAACGCCGAAAAGGAGTTCGAGCGTAATCGAGAACGGTACGAATTCCTCAAATGGGGGCAGCAAGCATTCGATAATTTTGAAGTCGTGCCTCCGGCCAGCGGCATTGTGCACCAGGTAAACCTGGAATACCTGGCCACGGTGGTGATGTCCACGCCTGAAGGGAATGAGGAAGTGCTGTTTCCTGACAGCCTGGTGGGTACAGATTCCCACACCACCATGGTCAACGGCCTGGGCGTTCTGGGCTGGGGCGTAGGCGGCATTGAGGCAGAAGCGGCCATGCTGGGGCAGCCTATCTACATGCTCATGCCCGAAGTAATTGGCTTCAAGTTGACCGGACGCCTGCCCGAAGGGGCCACGGCCACTGACCTGGTATTGGTGGTAACACAAATGCTGCGACAAAAAGGGGTGGTGGGCAAGTTTGTGGAGTTTTATGGGCCAGGTATCCGCTCTATGAGTCTGCCCGACCGGGCCACTATCGCCAATATGGCCCCTGAATATGGGGCAACGATAGGCTTTTTCCCGGTAGATGAGGAAACCTTGCGCTACCTGCGGCGCACAGGGCGGTCAGAAGCATTGATTACGCAGGTGGAAACGTACATGAAGGCTCAGGGGTTGTTCTATACAGAGACAATGCCTGACGCAGATTATTCAGACACGTTGGAACTGGATATGAACAGCGTGGAACCCAGTCTGGCGGGGCCCATGCGCCCACAGGACCGCATCCGGCTGGCGGACATGAAAGAAACATTCCACCAGGCGCTGCGCGCCCCGGTGAAAGAACGGGGGTATGCCCTGAGCGAAGCGGATTTAGGACGCAAGGGGATTGTAGCCAACGGGCATCGCACGGAAATCGGACACGGCGCGGTGGTGATTGCGGCTATTACCAGCTGCACCAATACGTCGAACCCCAGTGTGATGTTGGGCGCGGGTATTTTAGCCAAAAAAGCGGTGGAGAAAGGGCTGCGCGTCAAACCCTACGTCAAGACTAGCATGGCCCCTGGCTCTAAGGTCGTTACCGACTACATGGACGCTGCCGGCCTGACGCCTTACCTGGAAGCGCTGGGCTTTAACACGGTTGGCTATGGCTGCACTACCTGCATTGGCAACTCCGGTCCGCTGCCGGAATCAACATCAAAAGCGGTCAAAGAAGGAGATATTGTGGCCGCCGCCGTCCTCAGCGGCAACCGTAACTTTAGCGGGCGCGTCCATCCCGAAGTACGCGCCAACTATCTGGCCTCGCCGCCGCTGGTGGTGGCCTTTGCCCTGGCGGGTACAACGGACATTGACTTGGTCAACGAACCCATTGGTCTGGGTACAGCCGGGCAGCCTGTCTATCTACGCGACATCTGGCCTACCAACGCAGAAGTTCAACAAGCCCTGGAAAGCTCACTCACCGCCGATATGTTCCACCAGGAATACGGCAACATTTACACCGGCAATGCCACCTGGAATGATATTCCAACGGCAGGCGGAGCCATCTATGACTGGGATCCGGACTCTACTTACATTCAGGAACCCCCCTTCTTCATTGGCCTCCATCGCACCCCTGCGCCCATAGCCAACATTCATGGCGCGCGCGTTTTGGTGAAGGTGGGCGACTCTGTCACCACTGACCACATCTCCCCCGCCGGCTCCATTTCCCGCACCAGCCCGGCTGCCCAATACCTGATGGAGCGCGGCGTGGAACCCGCTATGTTTAACTCCTACGGCTCCCGCCGCGGCAACGACCGGGTCATGACGCGGGGCACTTTTGCCAACATCCGCCTGCGCAACCAGATGGCCCCCGGTACAGAAGGCGGCTGGACCATCTACCTGCCCACTGGCGAACAGATGACCATTTATGAGGCGTCCATCAAGTATCAGGCGGATGGCACGCCGTTGGCCGTGCTGGCTGGCAACGATTATGGCATGGGCAGTTCCCGCGACTGGGCCGCTAAAGGGACGCTGCTGTTAGGCGT
>CAZDSN010000690.1:0-2664 GCA_964507675.1 uncultured Ardenticatenaceae bacterium
TCGCAGATGACGCGGATTTTTGAAGGATGGGCAGGTTGCCAACCTGCCCTACGGAACTGACTATTTTCGAAGGAGCTCAGGTGGAAAAGACTTTAGCCATGAAGGTGTTGGAGGGGCAGAAGGTTCCTTACCAGGCGTTGACTTATCCAGAGACAGAACGGGATGCTCGCGTGATTGCTCACCTGTTTGGCGTTCCGGCGGCGCAGGTGTTTAAGACGCTGGTGGTGCCGCGCCCGGTAGGTAAACCATTGTTGGCGCTGGTTCCGGCTGATGCTCAGCTAGATTTGAAAAAGCTGGCGAAGGAAGTGGGCGAGAAGAAGTTGAAAATGGCCGCGCACAAAGAGGCGGAGGCGCTGACAGGGTTACAGGTGGGCGGCATTTCGCCGCTGGCGCTGCTCAATAAGGGGTTTACGGTCTTGATAGATAGTTCTGCCAGGACGCATGAGTTCGTTTATGTCAGCGCTGGCAAAAAAGGCGTTAATTTGAGAGTGCCCGTGGCGGCTTTGCAGAGAATTACCAGGGCGCGTTATGTGGACATGGCCGTTCCCGTTGATGACGCCGAATTAGAGGCGGCGCATTATGAGGAATGAGAATTTTTGACACGAATTATCACGAATTTTCTCAGCACCTTCGAGTGAGCGGACAGCGGCGCGCAGTTCTGCGTCACTATTTTCTCCCACTGACCCCTGTTTTCAGCGCAGCCAAAGGGGTTGGTATAGCTGCTGCGGCTGGTAACGAATGATGGCCTCACGCACAATGGGCGGCGTAAGCCCATCCTCGATGATAACGGAGATGGGTAGATTTAAGGGTTGGATGCCGGGCGGGGGGGCTACCCTTAGCGATAGTTTTAGGGCCGCGCCCGGAGACAATTCACCTATCCAGATAAGCTGCTGCTGGCCGATGATGATGGGTTGCTGGTTGCTGCTCAGCGTGGATGTCAGTGGGAACAAGGGAGGCGGCAGCATCACGGTGACGGTGATAGGGCCTGTGGCTGCTGTTTGAGGGGCGTTGAGCTCCAGATTCACAGTCACAGGATAGGTGGGATGGGGGGAGGCGGGGGATGTGGTCAGGTTGACCTGGCTGTAGTCAGGGATGTCTACCCAGATGGTGGCATCCCGGCTGAAGGTTAAGCTGTGCCTGTCGGGGGCTGCCAGTTCATGATAATGAATGGCGACGGGGTTGACCAGGGCAATGCCGGCAGCCACATCCGCCGAAATCATGGCGCGATAGCGGATAACCTGGGCGCTGCCGCCGGGCATGGCTCCTTGCCAGCGGATTTCATGTTGATCAGCGTCGTATACAGCCCCCTGGCTGAGACTGTTAACGTCTAGCGTTAATTCTGCCGGCAGCGGATTGGTGATATTGACCTGATAAGCAAAACCGAGGTCCATCGTGCGCAGCGTCAGGGTGTACGTTTGCCAGGCGCCTGCCGTGCTCACGCGGGCGTTGCTGGCGAAGGTGGAATCGCCCAGATCGCTGAGCCAGCCCACGATGCGGTTCATCGTTAGCCCCTGGGCGGCTTCTGGCAGCGTTTCAAAAGGCATTCCCCAGAAAATAGTGCGCCAATCGGCTCCCTGGTTGGCAATGCCGCCGGGCATGCCGCCATTGTGCCAGAAGTGGATGTTGGCGGAAGATGCCGGCACTAACCCATCCCCAAAATTTTGATAAGGACCAAAATCCAGCGGCCAGGATGCCGTCGTCGCGGGTACATCTCCTAAGAAATCATTGCGACCGCCGGCAAACAGGACAGTAGGCGTAATGGATTCGCGATACTCCACGACGCCCAAGAAATCCCGCGTTAAAGCGTCGTGCAAATGATAATACACGTAATCCTGGCTGCTTAAGAAGAGCCGTCCCCCTTGCGCCAGATAGGCTTGCAAAGCCTGCATCTCTACTGTCGTAATTGGGCGATACCAGTCATATCCTGTAAACCAGATAACGATGTCATACGCCGACAGGACTTCTTTGGACGGGCTACCGCGCACGTTATTGTCCCAGCCAATATCCCAGGTATCGTAGGTCACGTTGAGTTCGTCCAGGGCGTTGCGATAAACCATTTCGCGGTTATACCAGCGATCATCATCTACCAAGAGCACGTGCGCGGGCGTTTGCAGCAGCAGGCGCAGGGTTTCGGAGACAGATGAATTGCTTTGGGATGTGGCGGTCAGGACAACGGTATGATCGGTACGCGGCAGCGCGGCGGGGACGGATAGGGTAAATGTGGCCTGGTCTACCTGGCAGGGACCTATTGTCAGGCTGGGCGTGATCAGGTTGGTGTTCCAGCCGCCGCCATCCAATGTCAGGCTAAATGTATCTGTGATCAGTTCGCTGCGGTTGCGAATTTGCACTGTGTAAGTCAGCGTCGCGCCTGGTGGGGCCAGGTCGTCTGATGGGGCTGCCTCAAAATTGACGCCGGCAGTCTGCGGCGGCAGCGCCAGCGTTTCCAGGCTGCGCTGCAAGAGTTCGGCGCGGGTGGCAGCGTTGTTGACCCCTTCGAGGCCAAAACCCAAATAGATAAGGTTGTATTCCTGGCAGAAACCAGCGCGAATGGCCGCCGGTTGTCCATTGCCATAAAGCATAACGGCTTCGCTGCGGCCCACGGTACGCGGCGTCACCCAATCGGGCGTTTCCTGATTATCGGCGCTTAGGTTCCCATTTAGCTGT
>CAZDSN010000691.1:0-2656 GCA_964507675.1 uncultured Ardenticatenaceae bacterium
CGTGTTACAATCTTCTTTTGTAGTCTGGTAATGACATAACTCCTGAATCTGATGTAAATTACTCGAGGGAGTGCAAATTATGAGCGATTTATTTGCCCAGGCCCAGGCGGCTGTGCGTGAAGGTAACCCTGAAGAAGCCCACGTTCTGTTGGCGCAGTTATTAAAAGAAGATCGTCGTAACGTGGCAGCCTGGTATTTGCTCAGCACGATTACGCCTTCCGCCGAGCAAGAGGCGGTTTTTCTGCAAAAAGTGTTGAAGCTGGAACCCACCCATCAAGCGGCGGCGGCGCAGTTGTCCCGACTGCAAAAAGAAATGGCGCAGCCCGCCATCATAGAAACGGCTGCGCCGCTGGCAAGGACATCCCGCCCCATTTCACAGGATGTGGGCGACTTTGAAGCGCAAGCCACGGGGGAGACGCTGCCTCCCTGGTTGGCGGGAGAAGAAGATGTGGTAGAGGCGGGGGTTCCTATGACTGCCCCTGCCGTTCCGCCTGCGCCGGCGTTGGAGATCCCCGATTGGCTGCAAGAGATGCCGGCACGCGATTGGGAGAAAGAGCGGGAGGAGGCCATTGCCCAGGCGCGCGCTGCCGCCGCCCAACCCGCGCCCGCGCCGGCTGCGCCCGCGCCTAAACTGCCTGACCGCGCCAGCAGTTCCACCACGCTGCTGACCGTGTTGGTCGTAGCCGCCGTGGTGGTCTTTGTTATCCTGGTCTACTTGTTGATTACCCTGGGACCGACACTTTTTTAAGCAAGTTGCGCATCTTCTCCATATTTTTGGGGGAAGGAGACCTGAGCTTGTCGAAGGACCTGTCCTGAGCCTGTCGAAGGGCCGCTGGTTTCGACAAGCTCAACCAACTTTGCCGCACTTTATTGAGAAGTTACCAGGTTGAACCGTAGCTTCTCAATTGCTCCCCAGAAGTTGAACTTCTGAGTGACGGGTAACAGTTGACAGTGCCCTCAAGCGCGCTTAACCAACAAAAAAGGGCCTGCTAGCAGGCCCTTTTTTTTATCCCTTAACAACCGTTCGTTAGCTATCAGAACCGGGCAGTGGCGCGCCTGGCGTGATGTCTGGGCAGAAGACAAAGAGATCGTTGCGTCCTGTATGGTACTCAAAAAGTTCTCCATTAGCGCGCAGCACCAGGCGATAGCCAGGGGTGATGACCGTCATATACATCATGCCCGGCTCTGGACAGCCCAGGCTGCTGTCCCGCCATTGTACGGCTTCTGAGCTGATTAAGGTGACCTGGCTGACGTCAATTTGCAGCCGTTCAGCCAGATCCTGGCTTACTTTAGCCACCAGAGCTACCAGTTCGTCGGGCACACGCGGCGCCGGCATAGTAGCCAACGTGTCGCTGTTCCCGATCTGTGGCGTAATCTGGCTCAGGTCAACTGTGACAGGTTCGACGGGGCCGCTGGTGACGACTTCGGCGTCATCCTCCGGCGATGTGGGCAAATTCGTTTGTTCTTCGTCCGTCATGTCATCTTCCTCTGTGGCGGGCAGCGGCGCTACTGGTTTGAGCGCGGGGGCCATGTTGGTTGTTTGTTCAGCTATCCTGGTGGTATCTACCAGGGGGAGTTCAGCAGCGGGTTCGCTGCCGCCTGGCGCGCAGCCAACCAGCAAAAGTACAATCAGGACCAGGTATAATGGCTTCAGGTATTGGTTCATGTGCATAACTCCTTTATCCTATGCGCTGCCAATGAAGGCTAGCGGCTTATTGTCTATTCACAGAACGTCGCCCAGGTAAAAATAGTTCCCATGCCCACTTTTTGGAATCAGTTCTGGCGTAAACATTTTGACTACCAACGACAACTGCGCTTGCTGCTGCTGCCCTATGCGTTGGGGATTGTGGTATTGGTGGTGGTGCCTGCCGGCATTTCCTTTGCCCTGGCCTTTTTTCAATATGATGCCTTGTCGCCGCCGCGTTGGGCGGGCACGTTGAACTTTATTCTGACATATACAGATGAATTGTTCAACCTGAGCCTGCAAAATTCGCTGGCGCTCATTTTATTGCCTGTGCCCCTGCGCGTTTTGGGGGCGTTCTTGCTGGCGAACGTGATGCGGCGCGGCGGGCGGTTTTTAGGGTGGTTTCGCGCTTTTGTCTATTTGCCGACCACGATTCCTATGGCCGCTTACGCGCTGGCCTGGCTGTGGATACTCAATCCGCTTTACGGGCCCGTGAATTTGCTGCTGCGATTGGTGGGATTGACCCCGCCCGCCTGGTTTGTGGACCCGCTGTGGGCAAAGCCCGCCTTGATTTTGTTGAGCTTCTGGCAAATTGGCGAGGGGTTTCTGGTGAGTCTGGCAGCGCTGCATGACATGCCGGCAGAAATCGAAGACGCCGCCCGCATAGATGGAGCCGGAACGTGGGGCATTTTCCGCTACATCACTGCGCCTATCCTGGCTCCCATTTTGCTGCTGCTGGCTTTCCGCGACGCCATTCTCACCTTTGAGGGTTCTTTTTCCGCCATCTTCTTCACCACTGGCGGCGGGCCCTATTATGCCACCTTTACGCTGCCCATGTTTGTTTATGAACAGGGCTTTGGCTTGCACGCCTTTGGCGTAGCCAGCGTGGCGTTGTGGGTGTTGTATGCCCTTACGGGCTTCATCGTCTTCTTCCTCTACCTGATTGCGCGGCAGTGGCACATTGGCACAACC
>CAZDSN010000692.1:0-2651 GCA_964507675.1 uncultured Ardenticatenaceae bacterium
CTCTGTTTTGATGTGGTATCACTTTGCCTTCATGGCTATCTCCCTGGCATTGTTGGGCAGCGGCATCGCGGGGGTATGGCTCCACCTGACGCCAGGCTTTACCTCATCCCGCACGAACAACCATCTTAGCTTGCTGGCGCTGGCGTTTGGCGTGGCCGCCGTCCTCTGCTTCTGGCTCTACCTGCGCATCCCCTTCCATCTCTCTACCGTAGGCAACACCACTCTAACCTGGGGGGATATCGGCTGGTTGGCTCTCATCTACCTGACGCTGGCTGTCCCCTTTCTTTTTGGTGGGGCCACCCTGGCGCTGGCGATCAGCCAATTCAACGAGCAAGTAGGGCGCATCTATTTTTTCGACCTGATTGGGGCCAGTTTGGGCTGCCTGGCCAGTATCCTCTGGCTGCAGCATGTGGGGGCAGCAGGGGCGATTTTGTTGATCGGCGCGGCAGGCGCGGCAGCTTCGCTCCTGTTTGGCTGGAGCAGCCGGCCGGTCTGGCGCATCCTGCCGGCAGCGACGCTGCTGATCATGGGTGGGCTGTTGGTCTACAACCAGATTGATCCCTGGCTGCAAATCCGCACCCGCGATGGCTATGACCGGGACAATGTGCTGCTGTATGAAAAGTGGAACACGTTGTCCCGCGTCACGGTTTACGAAGACCCGTGGTGGCTGCAGCCCTTTGGCTGGGGACTTAGCCCCACGTATGTCGGGCCTGATCCGGGTCACTTGCTGCTGCTGATTGACGCCAAGGCGGGGACGCCCATCCAACGCTGGGAGGGCGATTTTGCCACGATTGATTTTCTGCGCTACGACCTGACTTCGCTGGCTTATTATCTGCTGCCGCAGGCTAACAGTTTCATCATTGGGCCGGGCGGCGGGCGGGACGTACTCACCGGGCTGCTGTTTCAGGCAAACAGCATTACGGGCGTGGAACTGAATCCAGCTATCATTGAAGCGGCGCGCGACACGTTTGGGGAATATGCCGGCCACGTCTACGACTACCCTCAGGTGCAGTTGGCCATTGAAGACGCCCGCACATACCTGATGCGCCATGAGACGCAGTATGACCTGATCCAGGCTTCGCTAATTGACACCTGGGCGGCCTCTTCAGCCAAAGCGTTTGCCCTGTCCGAAAATGGACTGTATACGGAGGAAGCTTTTCGGACGTATTACAGCCGCCTGACAGAGAGGGGCATGGTCAGCTACTCCCGCTGGTATTATGTAGCTGATCCCACGGAAACGCTGCGGCTGGTGGCTTTGGGGCTGAGCGCCTGGCAGCAGGCGGGCGCAGCCAATCCCTCCGATCATATTGTCGTTATCGGCAACCTGGCGCAAAATCGCTCGGCCACCGAGGGGCTGGCCACAATGCTGCTCAAAAAGAGTCCTTTCACGCCGGCGGAAGTGGCTCGTTTGCAGCAGTTGAGCGCTGAGATGGATTTCACTCTGCTTTACGCCCCTGGTGTACCCGGCAGCAACCCGGTGACAGAGCTGATTACGGCCGCGGATTTGCCGGCAGCCATCGCCGCCTACCATCTGGACATCCGCCCGCCAACCGATAACCGTCCCTTCTTTTTTAATTTTGTGACGCCTGGGGATTTGCTGTCGCCTGAAGCGCAGCCAACGCCGCTCTATCGCGCCAGCGCCGAAGCCAGTTACGTGCTGCTGGCGGCGCTGCTGATCTCCACTTTCTTCGCGTTGTTGTTCATTCTGACGCCATTGATCGTTCGTGGGCGCAACACGCTGAATTTGCGCCGCCAGTGGTCGAATCTCCTTTACTTTGGTTTGTTGGGAATGGGATTTATGCTGGTGGAGATTCCCTTCATCCAGCGGTTTACGCTGTATCTGGGTTCGCCTACCTATGCGCTGGCGGTGGTGCTTTTTACGATATTGTTGAGCAGCGGGTCGGGGAGTTTGAGTACGCAGAAAATGCCGGCCTCGCTGCTGACAACGCGGCTGCGGCGCGTCTTGCTGGTATTGATCGGGCTGCTGCTGGTTTACGCCCTGCTGCTGCCAGCCTTAACCGAATGGACACAGCAATGGACGCTGCCGCTGCGCGTGGCTGTTGTTGCGGTTGTTCTATTTCCGGTGGGGTTCTTAATGGGACAACCGTTTCCGCTGGGCATCAAGTGGGCCAGCCAGCGCTCATCCCACATTCTCACCTGGCTATGGGCAGTGAATGGCACAACTTCGGTCGTCGGCTCCGCCCTGGCGACTATCACCGCCCTGGCGGTCGGTTTCCGGCTGGTGTCCCTGGTTGGAGCCATGAGCTACGCCCTGGCTCTAGCCCTGGTAGCCTGGCGCTGGCGGCAGTTGGTTTAGTACCACTCCGGAGTCGAGGCTTTAGCCGGTTCCCGGAACGCGCTTGTGCAATCCTGCTTGTGCAATCCTGTACTTAGCGACGGACTATTGGTTGCGCCCGATGTTCAACTGGGGCAGCCAATGGCTTGCTTATAGCGCGCTGCTGATCGCTGCACCACGTTTTTGGCGTCCGCCTGGATTTCCAGGTTGTAAAAGTGGCTGTAGATGCGGTCGAACGGCAGCGGCATAACCGTCGCCACAATCCGCTCCACCGCCGCCGCGGACAGAGGAATATAGTTTGGATAACTGCGCATAAACGAAACGTGGCGGCGATCCGGCGTCACGTGCAGGGTAT
>CAZDSN010000693.1:0-2650 GCA_964507675.1 uncultured Ardenticatenaceae bacterium
AACCGGGTAGGGAAAGGCACCCACCGCGCTTTGGACCGCTGCCAGCAGTTTTGCCGGCGTTATCCTTACGTGTTGCAAGGCGACCTGCGCCAGTTCTTCCCCAGCGTTGATCACGCCATCCTGCGGCAAATATTGGCCCGCCGTATCGAAGATGCCGACGTCCTGTGGCTCATTGACCAGATTTTACAGAGCGGCAGGGGCGTGCTGGCGCACGAATACAACATGGTCTACTTCCCTGGCGACGACCTCTTCGCCGTGAACCGTCCCCGCGGCCTGCCCATCGGCAACCTCACCAGCCAGTTTTGGGCCAACGTCTACCTGAATCCTTTCGATTACTTTGTGAAGCGTGAATTACAATGCCAGGCGTATGTGCGCTACGTGGACGACTTTCTGCTCTTTGCGGCGGATAAACAGACGCTTTGGGTCTGGCGAGAGGCCGTTGAGACACGATTGGAGCGGCTGCGGCTGACCATGCACTCAGGTTCTCACCCCAAACCTGTGGCCGAAGGGGTGCCTTTCCTGGGGTTTACGGTTTTCCCACAGCGCCGCTGCCTCAAGCGGCGCAAGGGAGTATACTTTCGTCGAAAATTTCGCCGTTTGATAAGCCAGTATGCGGATGGGCAGATGACGCTGGCGCAGCTCGACGCCAGCGTGCACGGTTGGGTCAACCACACTCGTTATGGGAACACCCTGGGCCTGCGCAAAGCCATTCTCTCCAGCCAGATTATTCCCTCTATCAGAAAGGACCGCCATGAGTGAACGACAGGTCTATTTAACCGACGACTGGACGCTGCAGGACTACCTGGATTTCTCCGACTTCCGCCCCGCCCTGCAGCGTATCTTGCTGCAAGCCAATACGCCGCTGACGGTGGGGGTCTTTGGTCCCTGGGGCAGCGGCAAGACGAGCCTGATGCGCATGCTCTACGACGAAATTGAGCAAAAAGGGCTGGCGTATGTGCGTCCCGTCTGGTTTACGGCCTGGAAGTACGACCAGGAAGATTCGCTCTGGCGCGCCTTTATGCTCAGCGTGATAGATAAGTTGTACCCGCGCGAAGATGATCCCGCCGACCTGCCCCGCGAAAAGCGGCCCCGGCTGGTGAATCCGACATACCCGCAGCAGCGGCAGCAAATCGAAACGCTGGAAAGGTTGGAAGCCAGCATTTATCGTCCTGTGGACTGGCAGGAGATGGGGCGATTGATGGTTGATTGGATGGGCGCGGGCAAGAGCGGGGCTAAAGTGGGCATGGAGGTGGCCAAGCTGCTCTTGCCTGGGGCGGGCTTTGTGGAAAAGTTGTTTGGGGTGGTTAACCTGGATGACCAGGCGCAAGGCTTGCTGCGGCGGGAGATGCAGACGTATCACCGGCAGCAGTTGGTGGAACGGGAGCAGTTTGAACGTTCTTTTGCAGAGGTAATTGAGCTAATTTTGGGGCAGGATGGGCAAAAAGGGCGACTGATTGTGTTCGTAGACGACCTGGACCGCTGCCTGCCCGAGAAAGCGGTCGAGGTGCTGGAAGCGATTAAGCTGTTCCTGTCCGCGCCGGGGACACTGTTTGTGCTGGGGATGGATCGGGAGGTGATTGAACGGGGCATTGAGGTGCGCTATAAGGCGTATTTCCAGCCGCAGGAAGAACAACGCAAGGAACTGCCCATTGAGGGCAGCGCCTACTTGCAGAAGATGGTGCAAATCCCATTCCATTTGCCGCCGCTGTCTGTCAAAGACCTGGCGACCTTTGTCGCCAACCTGGAAAATGAAGGGGGACTACGCCTGAGCGAAATGACGCGCCAGGTGTTTGCCCGTGGGCTGTTCCCTAACCCACGGCAGGTCAAACGAGCCTTAAATATTTTCCGCCTGCTGCGCGAAATCGCTGACCAGCGCAGCCAGAGCCGGGAGGAGATGGGCGCGCCCCGCCTGGGGGCGGGTGCGGTGGCCAACCCGCTGCTGGCCAAGACCATCGTCATTCAAACGCAGTACCCGCAGCTTTATCAAGATTGGCGGCGCTACCCTACCCTGGTGCGTACCCTGGAGGAACAACTGCGGCAGCAGCCGTCGTCGGAAGCGGAGCACCAGTTAGGGTGGGTGCGGGGCCAGCGCCGGGCGGCGCCGGATGTGGCGGCAGCGGGCGAGACGCCCGCCGCGGAGAGTCGTTCGGGTGGCCTGTTGGAAAAATATCTGGCGGACCGTCAGAAATACGCGCTGTTGGAACAAATGCTGCGCTATCCGGATGCGGCGGTAGACGCGGAAACGGGCGAGCCTTGTCGTTTTAGCGGGCTGGATGCGGCGCAGATGGCCGTCTACGTGCACCTGGCGGGGGCGGTGGCCCCCGAACCGGCGGCGGCGGAACCAGGGAGCAATTTGCAAGCGGACTTGCTGAGTAATGACTGGGCCAAAATCAAGGACGCATTGGAACGGCTGCCGGAGACGGAGAAACAAAACCCGCAGCGGCTGCGGCAGCAGCTTATCCAGGTGGTGGAGAATGGGGGCACGCCTGCGCCCGAACGCGCCAGCGCCGGTTATGCCCTGGGGCTGTTAGGGGATACGCGCCCAGGCGTGTTATCGCGCGAGCCGCTGATGGCGCCGATTATCGCTCCCTTGCGTTTTTTGATGGGTGAAGCAAAGGATGAGGTGACCATTGGCGCGCCGTACGCCATC
>CAZDSN010000694.1:0-2642 GCA_964507675.1 uncultured Ardenticatenaceae bacterium
AACCACCGCCCAAAAGAGCAAACCCATTCAAATTGAGCATTGCTGAGCGCGTGGTCCGCGTTCGTCAGGCTAGAACAAATGTGATAAAATTAAGGGGTTATTATGATGCGACAAACACCACCTGAAGCGCCGGGACCGCCTGGGGTAATTAGCACAATTGCCGCCGGATTTGACCTAATTACCAGCCATTTGTGGCTGATAACGCTGCCCGTGCTGCTTGACCTGCTGTTCTGGCTAGGGCCGCGTTTGGGCGTTACCACGCTGATGATGCAGAGCCTGTCGCTGCTATCAGAACAAGAGACGTTTGCCGCATTTGCCGAACAGGCGGCGACGCTGGCCCCGCGTACCAATCTGCTGACGATGCTCAGTTTTCCAGTGATTGGGGTTCCCGCTTTGATGACCGGGCCCACACCGGAAAAAACGCCAATAGCTACTTTCCTGGCAGAAGTAACCAGTATGCCTGCCTTTTTTTTGTGGTTTATTGGCCTGAACGTGGCCGGCTTGCTGCTGGCAGTCCTGTACTACAATTTATTGGCTCACGCTTTGCGCGGCGCGCCGTTTGATCTGGCATTATTTGGGCGGCGACTGCTGCGCTCCGGCGTCCGATTGTTGGGACTGGTGTTCGTTTTTGGATTATGCCTGGCGGCTGTAGGGGTAGCGCTGCTACCCGTGGCCTTGATTCTGGCGCTATTTGGCCTGGGACAGACGACGCTGATATTCCTGGAGGGCGCGGCAGCCATGTGGCTGGCAATTTATCTCAGTTTCAGCATTCATGGGATTGTTTTGGATGATGCCGGCATTTTCCCCGCCATGTTAACCAGCGTGCGCCTGGTGCAGACCTACATCTGGCCTGCCTTACTGCTCCTGCTGGGGTTGGTATTGGTAGGCAGCGGTCTGAACACCTTATGGCGGCAGGTAGATAACGGTTCCTGGCTAACGTTAGTCAGCCTGTTTGGCCATGGTTTCATTAGCACCGCCCTGGTCATGTCCACTTTTGTTTTCTATCGCGATCGCACGCCGGTTGAGCCAAAAGTTCCTCGCGCTGCATCGTAAAAATGCAAATGGAGTGCTGGCACCTTTAATTTTGACGCAAAAGAAACCGAGTTTTACCATTAACCTCTGGTGGAGCATGGACAATACGCAAAAACTCGGTTTCTCCACTCGATAGTGAGATAACGTGACCCATATTCACAGACATATGGGTTTTGTCCATTCACACTGAAGAAAAAAGGGATTGCAGATGACGAAAGTACAGGCGAGTTATGACGCCAGTAGCATTCAAGTATTGAAGGGGCTGGAGGCAGTGCGGCGGCGGCCTGGCATGTACGTCGGCGGCACCGACATCAAAGCGCTGCACCATCTTGTATACGAAATTGTGGATAACTCCATTGATGAAGCCCTGGCTGGTCGCTGTGATCGCATTGCCGTCACCATTCACCCGGATGAAAGCGTTTCCGTCACCGACAATGGTGGCGGTATTCCCGTAGACGTCCACCCCACTGAGGGCGTGTCCGCCATGCAGGTCGTGTTGACTACCCTGCACGCTGGCGGCAAGTTCGACGCTTCCGCGTATAAAGTGTCCGGCGGTTTGCACGGCGTGGGCGCGGCGGCGGTCAATGCGCTCTCCAGTTGGGCCGTGGCCACAGTCAAAAAAGATGGCGCCATCTACGAACAGCGCTACGAACGAGGCATCCCCCAGGGCCCGGTGACGCAGGTAGGCAAAACGAAAAAGGAAGACACCGGCACCACCATTCAGTTCCGCTTTGATGACACGATTTTCACCGACGGTTCCACCTACCGCTTTGAGACCTTGCTAAACCGTTTTCGTGAAATGGCTTTTGTGACTACAGGCGTCTTCATGACGCTGCGGGATGAACGGGCGGAACTGCCACGGGAGATGAGTTTCTACTTTGAAGGCGGCCTGAGTTCTTTTGTGCGTTACTTGAACCGCAACCGAAAAGTGCTGCATGAGCCAATTTCCATCCGTAAGGAAGTAGATGGCGTGGATGTGGAACTGGCGATTCAATACACCGAAGGCGTCGCCATTTCCGAATTCGCTTTTGCCAACACCATCCACACCCCCGACGGCGGCACGCACTTGACGGGGCTGCGCACGGCGGTCACGCGCGTTATCAACTCGTATGCGCGCAAGAACGGTTATTTGAAGGAGAAGGATACTAACTTTTCCAGCGACGACGTGCGCGAAGGGGTGACGGCCATTGTCAGTGTGAAGCACCCCGACCCGCAGTTTGAGAGCCAGACAAAAGTGAAGTTGATGAATGCGGAAGTTGCCGGCATCGTCGCTTCCGTTGCTTCTGATGCCCTATCCATGTTCCTCGAAGAAAACCCGCGCGAAGCCAAGCGCATCATTGAACGCTGCCTCACCTCCTCCCGCGCCCGCGACGCTGCCCGCAAAGCCCGCGAACTCGTCATGCGCAAAAGCGCCCTGGAAAGCCTCACCCTGCCCGGCAAACTGGCCGACTGCTCCGAACGCGACGCCGCCCGCTCCGAAATGTTCATCGTCGAGGGAGACAGTGCCGGCGGCAGCGCCAAACAAGGGCGCGACCGTCACTTCCAGGCCATCCTGCCCTTGCGCGGCAAAATCCTGAACACCGAACGCGCCCGCCTGGACAAAATCCTGG
>CAZDSN010000695.1:0-2640 GCA_964507675.1 uncultured Ardenticatenaceae bacterium
TGCAACAGCAGGTTCAGGTTGGAGACGCCCGCGCTGCCGTTATACATAGGGCTGAGTACCTGAATATCCGCCAGCGGGTCCAGTCCAAACTTGTGCGGCGCCCGGTTCTGCACAATGTCCACCACCAGTTCCGCCACTTCGTCCGGCTCCTGCTTCACAAACAGGAAAAAATCTTGCCTTGCATTGTCCCCGCCCGCAGACTTCTCGTCCGGCGCAGTCAGGGGCATCTGGCCCTCATTGATACGGTGGGCATTGCGAATGATGAGACTGCCGGCAGCCTGGCGAAAAATCGTTTCCAGCCGCACCACTGCCGGCACGCCCGACTCTATCAAATCGCGCAGCACATCCCCCGCCCCCACCGAAGGCAGTTGGTCTACGTCGCCCACCAGCAGCAGGTGGCTGTCCACGGCTACTGCTTTGAACAGGCTGTTCGCCAGGATCAGGTCCAGCATAGACGCTTCATCTATGATCACCATATCCACCAGCAGCGGATTCTCCTCGTCGCGACCAAAGCCTTCTCCTGGTTGGAACTCCAGCAAGCGATGGATAGTTTTGGCCGGGCGACCCGTTGTTTCCGTCAGCCGTTTGGCGGCGCGCCCCGTAGGCGCGGCCAGGGCATAGGTACACCCTCCCTGATCGAGCAAATCCAGCAAGGCGCGCAAGGTGGTCGTCTTGCCCGTGCCGGGCCCGCCGGTCAGAATGGTTACCTTATGGTTCACGGCAGTGTGGATGGCCACCTGCTGTTGGGCGACCAGTTCCATGCCCGTTTGCCGGCGCAGTTGGGCAAAAGCCGCCGGCGTCAGCCGGTTCTTCAGGCGGGCCAGGCGGCTGCCAGAGTGGGCCACCAGGCGTTGGATGCGATTGGTGACGCCAATTTCAGAGTAGTAAAAAGGAGTGAGATAAACGGCGGTCTCTTCGCGCACCAGTGGCAGGGCCTCTGGCTGGCTGGTGCTGTAGGTGATAGTGTCTCGCTTGATCAGCGCGTCGCTTTCCAGTTGTTCAATAACGGCGGTGACTTTGGCCGTCTCCAGCCCCAGAATTTCGGCGGCGGCTGGTTCCAGTTCGGGTTGGGGCACATAGACGTGGCCTTCTTCCACCATGCGGTTCAGGGTGTAGGCAATGCCGGCCTCAATGCGGTCAGGATCGTCCGCCGCCAGCCCCAGCGCCTGCGCCAGCTTGTCGGCTGTCTTGAAGCCCACGCCGTAAATGTCCTGCACCAGTTTGTATGGCGTATTTTGCACCACGCTTAGCGCCGTGTCCCCATACCGTTTGTAGATTTTAATCGCCAGGCCGGTGGAAACGTTGTGGGATTGCAGGAACAGCATCACATCTTTGATCGCCCGCTGCTCCTCCCACGCTTTGATAATGTCGCCGACCCGCTTTTTGCCAATGCCCAACACTTGGCGCAGACGGGCCGGCTCATGGTCAATCACGTCCAGGGTTTGTTCGCCAAAAGTATTGACAATGCGTTCGGCCATCACCGGGCCAATGCCGCGCACGAGACCGGATCCGAGGTAGCGCTTGACGCCTTCTAGCGATGCCGGCATCGTCTTCTCGCACAACTCCGCCAGAAATTGCCGGCCATGTTTGGGGTGGCTGCTCCAATGCCCTTGCAGTTTCAACCATTCACCCGGATTGACCTCGGGTAAATTGCCCACAACCGTAATCAGGGCATCCCGGCCGGCGGCATATTTGAACGGGAGCATATCCCGCTGGTCAGGTTGCAAGCGAATAACGGAATACCCGTTTTCAGGGTTATAGTACGTGATCCGTTCCACGGACCCGGCAATCTGGTCTGGCTGGGTACTCATCGCGTGTGATTGTACCGCAGCCAAAAGGAACGCCAAATACCGGCCAGGCCGCACTGCCCCGGCAAAATGGGCCAGAAATTACCCTTCAAAAGGGGTGTCTGCTCCGCCATAGGCGGAGCAGATACCCCTCACAACCAAGTGCGGCGCTGCCTTCCGTGGAGAAACTGAGGTTTTGCGCCGCACTCCTGCGGCAGCAAAAAAACAGCCGAAAAACTCGGTTCCTCTTCTCCAATTTATTGAATACTTACAGCCAATCCTTATGAAAGATACTGGCTGCTTATGGCTGACTACTAACGCCCGCAGCAGACATGCCTGGCGGCATACTCCACAGGCTACACCCAGAACACAATCCCGATACCAGACCAGATGAGTTCCCTGGCGGATTAGAGTAAGCTCTTCTTGCGCACATTACGCGCCTGCGGGCCTTTCCCCTGATCCACCTGGTCGTAATTGACCGTATCCCCTTCACTCAGGTTACGATACCCATCGCCTTCAATAGCGCTGTAATGGACAAAGACGTCCACGCCTGAATCTGTGTCTTCAATAAAGCCATAACCTTTCAACCGGTTAAACCATTTGACGACGCCTGTTTTGTCACTCATGACAGTTACAACCTCCACGTGTGACCCGCCACTTGTGGCAGCGGGCAGAACTGAAGAAGCCCACCTCCTGAAGAAGGCAAACCTCCAACTACTGTCGGCCTGACGCAATAGCCCGCACCAGGCACAAACGGATGAATCCCCCTCTACCGCGGCGAATGCTCCCTCTAGACTTTATCGGTAATAAAGGTTCTTCAGAGAGAGCTGACAGGTCTTGGAGACCTGTCAGC
>CAZDSN010000696.1:0-2638 GCA_964507675.1 uncultured Ardenticatenaceae bacterium
CGCTGCCCTGCTGGTGGGCATGACGTCCGGTTACTTCGGCGGCACGGTGGACGATGTGCTCACCCTGATCATGAACGTCTTTCTGGTCATTCCCGGCCTGCCGCTGCTCATTGTGCTGTCTGGTTATCTTAATCCCGGCACAACTACCGTCATTTTTGTACTGGCTTTAACCGGCTGGGCGTTTGCCGCGCGCATTGTCCGTTCGCAAATGCTGTCAATCCGGTCCAAAGATTTTGTGGCCGCCGCCAAAGTGAGCGGCGAGAGCAACTTCCGCATCATTTTTGTGGAGATTATGCCCAACATGGCCTCGATTATTGTCGGCCTGACCGTCGGGGCCGTCTCCTACGGCATTGCCGCCGCCACGGCTTTGAGCTTTTTGGGGCTGACCGATATCAGCGCCGTGACCTGGGGCACCAATCTGTATTGGGCCCAAAACGGCAACGCACTGCTGGTTGGCGCGTGGTGGACGTTTGCGCCTTCTGGCCTGTCGGTGGCCCTGGTCATTTTTGGGCTGGCGCTGATCAACTACGCAATGGATGAAATTACCAACCCGCGTTTGCGGGCGGAGAAGGATGTGAGCCATGTCATCAAAGGGCAATCAAGCACAGATGTCCGGGCAACCCCCGTCGTCCGCTAACCAACCGGCCGCCTTGCTCGATATTCAGGCGCTTCAGGTGGATTACATGACGCCGGCGGGCGCGGTGCGGGCCGCCAACGGCGTCTCGTTTGCGGTGAAGCCAGGTGAGGTGTTTGGCCTGGCGGGTGAATCCGGCTGTGGCAAATCGACGGTGGCCCATGCCATTTTGCGGATTTTGCGTCCGCCAGCGGTTATCACCGGGGGACACGTTTACTTTGACGGTGACGATGTGCTTGATATGACGCCGGAGCAGCTGCAAAACTTCCGCTGGCAAGGGGCGTCGATGGTGTTTCAGAGCGCTTTGAATGCGCTAAATCCGGTGCTGAAGGTGAAAGACCAGATTGGTGATGTGATCATCAAGCATAAAAAGGTATCCCGATCTATTGCCTATAAACGGGCGGCCGAACTGCTAGAACTGGTGGGGATTGAAAGCGGCCGTATCGAATCCTATCCGCATGAGCTGTCTGGCGGGATGCGCCAGCGGGTGGTCATTGCCATGGCCCTGGCGCTGGACCCGCCGTTGATGATCATGGATGAGCCAACAACGGCGCTGGACGTGGTTGTGGTCAAGGACATCATGCAGCGGATTGAGCAGCTCAAAGAGGAGATGGGTTTTTCCATTCTTTTTATCACCCACGATTTGTCGCTGATGGTCGAGTTTTCGGACCGCATCGCCATTATGTACGCGGGGGATATTGTGGAGCTGGCTCCGGCGAAGGAGCTGTTCAACAATCCGCTGCAGCCGTATACGCAGGGGTTGCTTGGCTCGTTCCCCGCCTTGACGGGCGAAAAAACAAAGCTAACCGGCATTCCCGGCGCGCCGCCTAATCTGCTCAAACCGCCAGCTGGCTGCCGCTTTCATCCGCGCTGTCCTAAAGTGATGGCTCACTGCTCAGAAATTGTGCCGCGGCTGCAAGAGATCTCACCCGACCATTCGGTGGCGTGTCATTTGTATGAAGGGGAGGAGAAATGACCAAACAAGCGTTGCTCGAAATACGGGGTTTGACCAAGCATTTCCCGGTCGGGGGTTTGTTTAAACGCCAGCATGTGCACGCCTTAAATGAGGCGACGTTTTCTATTGACCAGGGTGAAGTGGTCTCGCTGGTGGGTGAATCTGGCTCCGGCAAATCGACGACGGCGCGGCTAATTGCCCGGCTGGTATCGGCCACCGCTGGTGAGATTATTTTTGACGGTGAGGATGTGCTGAAAACGGAGCCGCGCGGCGCGTCGAAGAAATACCGCAATGAAGTGCAAATGATTTTTCAAGACCCGTTTGGCTCGCTGAATGGGTCGCATACGATTGGGCATCATCTGGAACGGCCGTTACGCATTCACAACATGGCCAGCAACGACAACATCGAACAGCGGGTCCACGAATTGCTAGAACTGGTGGGACTCACCCCGGCGGCCGATGTTGCCAGCAAGTTTCCCTATGAACTGTCGGGGGGGCAGCGGCAGCGGGTGTCCATTGCCCGGGCGCTGGCAGTCAATCCCCGCATCATTCTGGCTGACGAACCGATTTCTATGCTGGATGTGTCCATCCGCGCCGGGGTGCTCAATTTGATGGAAAAGCTGAAAGAGGAGCGGGGCATCGGCTTTCTGTACATCACGCATGATCTGGCCAGCGCCCGCTACATTGGGGATCGGACGATTGTGATGTACGCCGGGCACATGGTGGAGAGCGCCGACAGCAGCGAGTTGATGGAGGAACCGGCCCATCCGTACACACGATTGTTGAAAACGGCCGTGCCCAATCCCCAGGCTGGTCTGGCCACCCGCGAGGTGCAGGCACGCGGCGAAGTGCCATCGCTGACCGAACCGCCGCCCGGCTGTCCGTTTGCCGCCCGCTGCCCGGAAGTCATGGACATTTGCCGCCAGGTGATGCCAGAACGCACCACCCTTGGCGCAGATCATTGGGTTCGCTGTCATTTATACGAAGAACAATAAGGGTTCGTTCGTTTTTAACCTGGCGAGATTGGGCCAATCTTGGAGATTGGCCCA
>CAZDSN010000697.1:0-2636 GCA_964507675.1 uncultured Ardenticatenaceae bacterium
CTTCCCCTGTCCCAGGGTATCACCTTTGGTGACTCATAACCGCCCGTGTCAAACAGCGCGATGTCGCAGGCTCTTGCTAAATGAAACGATGTTTGTTATACTAGGCAAACTAAATGACGCACTGCGTCATGGGAGTTTTTATGTTAACTAAACCATCAACACTGACATTTCGCACCAAAACTGGGCTGGAAGTCTATATTCGCCCACTCAGCCCCGAAGACGTGCCTTATCTGACGGATTTGTTCGCGCATCTGGGGCTAGATAGCCGCTACATGCGCTTTAATGAGACTTTATCAAACCCTGATCCCGAAACAGTCCAGGCCGGGGCGCGGCAGATAGCGCATATGCGCCCTGAGGAGGGCGCTGCCTGGCTGGCGTTTGCCGACCTGCCCGATCAGCCCCATGCCCCCCTGGGGGGCGTGCGCTTCGTTTGCATCGAGCCCGGCGTGGCCGAGGTATCGGTAACCGTGCGCGACGATATGCAGGGGCAGGGTATTGGCTCAGTGCTGCTGGAATTATTGGTGCGGGAGGCCAGGAAGGCCGGCATTCATACCCTCACCGCCGTTATCCAACATACCAACAGCAGTGTCTGGCAGCTCATCAAAAAGTCTGGCCTGCCATGCCATCGCCACAGCATAGATGCCTTCGTTCAAGTGACCATAGATATTGCGGCGGAGTCCGGCTCCGCCGTTGTGGCAGAGCCAGACTCGGCTATTAGGGCGGAGCCAGACTTTGCCGCCGATTTCTAATACCCCCTATTCATTTATCTGCCTGTCACCAAAGTGTACATAGTTTGTAAAGCGTTGTTTAACTTCAATGCAGGTTAAGGTCGTGTTGCTATAAAACCAAAATGGCGATACAGTGCGTGTAACCTTGATGGGTTGGGACAGTGCAGCATAAAAATATGTTCAGCTTATGAACAAGACCACATTCCCCTCCATTGAAGCGATGCAGCTACCCCTAATTCATACATTTTCGGCGTCTGCTGCCTTTTCTACCCTCGGTTCACGCCCCGGTGGATTGTCTGAAGAAGTAGCCTTAAGTCGCTTGCAGCATTTTGGCCCCAATGTCATCACCAAAGTAAAGGGAAAACCTCTGTGGATAAAGCTGCTGGCAAACTTCACCCACCTGATGGCGATCCTGCTGTGGGTGGGGGGCATAGTTGCCTTCGTTGCCCAAATGCCTCAATTGGGAGTTGCTATCTGGCTGGTCAACCTCATCAATGGCGCGTTTTCTTTCTGGCAGGAATTCCAGGCGGAGAAAGCCACAGAATCGCTGCGCAAGCTGCTGCCTGTCTATATTCGCGTCCTACGGGATGGCCAGGTGCAGCGTATTCTGGCTGAGCAGACGGTGGTGGGAGACGTTATTCTGGTGGAAGAGGGGGACCGTATTTCAGCGGATGCCCGCCTGGTGGAGGAGAATGAACTGCGGGTAGACCAATCCACTTTGAGTGGGGAGTCGCATCCGGCGCGCAAAACGAGCGAAGCCGTCTTGCGGACAGATATGACCCGCGTAGAATTGCCCAACCTGATCTTTGCCGGCACTACCGTGGCTGCCGGCACAGGCCGGGCAGTGGTCTTCGCCACCGGCATGAACACCGAGTTTGGCAAAATTGCCCATTTGACGCAAACAGTCGGCGAAGCGCTCAGCCCCCTGCAGAAAGAGATGGCGCGCGTCACTAAAATCGTAACCATTCTGGCGACTAGTGTCCTGTCAGCCGTGATTTGATAGATTGGTTCAATCTGAGAGATTGAACCAATCTAACCATCATTTTACTCTTGACGGAACACTAGTATCGGCGTGTTCTTCTTTATTATGGGGATGTTATTGACTTACGTTACCTTGTTGGATAGTTTTATTTTTGCTATGGGGATGATCGTGGCTTTTGTGCCAGAAGGAATGCTGCCCACCGTGACCCTATCCCTGGCCATGGGGGTGCAGCGTATGGCTAAGAAAAACGCCTTAATCAAAAAACTTTCCGCGGTTGAGACTTTAGGATGCACCACCGTTATCTGTACCGATAAGACCGGGACATTGACCCAGAACGAGATGACCGTGAGCGCCATTTACCTGCCAGGGCGTCAATTCACCGTCTCCGGCGTTGGATACGCCCCCACAGGCAGAATTCAGGAGGAGGGACGAAAAGCTGAATCACAGCCGGCAGACAAGAGCAACGGGGAACAGGATATTCATGACTTGCTGGTGGCGGCCGGCTTATGCAATAATGCCCGTTTGATACCGCCGGATAGTGATAATCCACAAGGGGCAATCATAGGCGATTCCACCGAGGCGGCCTTACGCGTGGTGGCGCAAAAAGGTGGCATAGATTTGGATGCTGAAATTCGGCGTACCCCCCGCCTGCGTGAGCTGCCTTTTGATTCGAGGCGTAAGCGCATGAGCACCATCCATCAAGACAGCGCCGCGCAACTGGTTTACGTGAAAGGGGCGCCGAAGGAAGTGTTAACCCTGTGTACGTCGTTCCAGCAGAACGGTAAATGCTTACCTCTGGACGGGCCTCAACGCACGCAGATTATGGCCGCCAATGACGAATATGCCCGCAATGCCTTGCGCGTGTTAGCTGTCGCCTGCCGCCGGTTACCTGCTGCCCCTCAATCGGGAAGAGTTTCCAGACAATA
>CAZDSN010000698.1:0-2633 GCA_964507675.1 uncultured Ardenticatenaceae bacterium
CCCAGCCATGTCCAGAGTGACTGAACGGCCGTGCGGCGGTTCGCACCACGTAACTCAATCGTTGTTGTTGTCATTAAGTACAAGTTGAGACTGGAGACTCGTGTCCGTATTCTGAAACCCGTAAACCGTTTCCTGCTAATACTTACCCGAATGAATATCCTACGAATTACGAGTTACGGATTACCAAATGCGAGTACCAGTCTCCAGTCTCTAATCTCCGCTCTTATTCCGTCACATCCACGCTGACCACACTGTCCCACCGCTCGGTGATGAGGGTTTTGGCCGTTTCCAACTGGGCAATGGTGGGGAAGACGGCTTCGGCGTACAGTTCCGCCGAGGGCAGTTTATCGGCCAGCTCTTGCGGGATAACGTTGCGGGCAACCAGATCGTTGTAGCGGATGGGGTGGCAGTAGCCTTCCAGCCAGATCAATTGTCCTTCGTCCGAGTACAGGTATTCCATCCACAATTTGGCCGCATTGGGGTGGGGCGCATAGGCGCTGATAGCCTGCACGTAGACGCCGCCAAACACGCCATTATCCGGGATGACGATTTCCGTGTTGGGATTGTCCCCAAAGGTGTCGCGGTCGGTCAGGGCCAGGTAGTCCCAACGAACGACAATTGGCGTTTCGCCGGTCGCTAGCGTGCCTTGTTTGGCGATTACCGGCACAAAGTTACCAGCCTGATTCAGTTGGGCGAAGAAATCCAGCCCAGGCGCGGCATCGTTGAGTGTGCCACCATTCGCCAGAGCGGCAGCGTACACGGTTTGAATCGCCTGATTGGAGGTGCGGGGGTCACCAGCTAAAGCCACCTGGCCGTTGTATTCAGGCTTGAGCAAATCGGACCAATCCTGGGGCACATTGCTGACCACATCACTGTTCACCTGGAAGGCCAGGATGCCGTAATAGTCGCCATACCAGTAACCATCGGCGTCTTTCAGGTCGGCGGGGATGGTGTCCCAGGTAGCAACTTTGTAGGGCTGGATCAGCCCTTCACCCTGAGCTTGCGGACCAAAGGCGAACCCAACGTCAATCACGTCGGGGGCCTGGGGACCGGTGTTGTCTTTGTTGGCGCGGATGGCTTCCAACTCGTCGCCGGAACCGGCATTGGGGTCCAACTCATTGATAACGATGCCGTATTTCTCGCTGAAACTGCTGATCATTTCGCCGTAGTTGCACCAGTCGTGGGGCAGGGCGATAGTGGTAAGTGTTCCTTCCGCCTGGGCGGCGGCAATCAAGGAGTCGAGGATTTCATCGGTGACAGGGCCCGCTTCTACCGCCGTTTCCATTGTGGCTTCGGCTGTCGGTTCAGCCGTCTGACGGCTGGAACAGGCAGGGGCGATGACCACCAGGATGAAAATCAGGGACATGGGAATAAACTTATGTAACTGATATTTACGCATGGTTTCTCCTCACAAAGGTTTGGATTAAGAACCTATCCGAAAAATATTCTGGACGATGGAAGTAAAGCACAAAGTTGCGTCCAGAAATGCAAGTTAGATCTGATTTTCAGAGAAAGAAGACGTCATTTTCGTCAATGTTAAAAAATTCGATGTTTATCTCACCTCTGGAAAATGAATTTACGGATAGGTTCTAAGCCGTATAGGTGAGTAACGGCCGTTTGTTCACAACAGTCGTACTATATCCTTGCCTTTTGGAAACCATATCAATAGCAGGTTAACCGTTTGTTATGTTACTGTTAACAAAACAATTAACCCGTAATTTGCAGAAACAGAACGGTTTCTGGATAAAAGGTGCAGATAATGTTTCATAGAATCACAAAGTGAAGTCGGGCTTAATTGGCAATCTGACCAACTCCTGAACAATGGCCTCCAAATCAATGGATTCTGGCGACTTGGTGAATTCATAGCGGGGCTTGTCAGCAGTTCCTTTATCATGGGCTACTATGCCATTCCCAGCACTTTCGGAGAAGTTGTAATCAGCCGGTGAAGCTTCTCAGACCAAATTACTCAATTCGCCAATTTTCTTTTCGACCGTGATTCAATTGGCGTAACAATCTCATATGCGGGGTATGGCGCAGCTTGGTAGCGCGCTTCGTTCGGGTCGAAGAGGTCGTGGGTTCGAGTCCCGCTGCCCCGACAGATAAAGAAAACGGCCGTTTCTCACTTGAGAAACGGCCGTTTTTTGCTACTCGACTATGATGATTAACGAATTTTCTTGTTACCCATGCTGCTCAAGCCAGTCAAGCAAAGTTTGAATACTGCCCGTTGCCATCGCAATGCTGGTATCCGCCGCCCCGTAGTACAGGTGCAAGGTGTCTCCATCAGGCGCAATGGTATAGCCACACGGAAAAGCGACATTCCCCACGTCGCCATGCACTTCATAAGGCTTTTCTGGGCCAAAGACCCACTCATCGCCGCGCTTGAGGCAGCGTTCCGGTGTTTCCAGATCAAACAGCGCCAAACCTAGCCGATAAAGAGACCCGGCTGCAGTCTGCCGCACGCCGTGATAAATTACCAGCCATCCCTGGGCGGTTTCGATGGGCGGGGGTGACAGGCCGATTTTATTGGCATCCCACCAAGCCCCACGCCGAGCTTCCATCATCAGCTTATCGCTGCCCCAGTGCCACAGGTCGGCCGAATAGGAGATCCACATATGAGCTCGCGCAGAACTGAC
>CAZDSN010000699.1:0-2631 GCA_964507675.1 uncultured Ardenticatenaceae bacterium
TGATGGCGCTCAGGAACCAGTAATACAGGCCGACATTATGGGCGTCGTCGTGATGTGTGTAGCCCGCGTCGTAGGTGAAGACGTAAGCGGCGGTAATGTGCCCGTCTTGCGTGATACGCACGTGACCGGGGCGGAGGCAGCCGGCGGTCATGTAGGTGGGTTCTTTGGCGGCGTCGTTGTTGTAGCACTCGTCGTTTGTGCCCGGAAGCAAGGCAAAGGCTATCTCCGTGCTGGGCGCGCCTTCATGGAAATTGTAAGAAATAGTTTGTAGGGCAACATCTACTTCCGTATCGGGTGTGCGACATTCATCGGAGTTGCCGTACACTTTGCCACAGACGGTGGCATACTGGTAGCGTACTTCGTGTCCGTAGAGGTCGCTAATGGTATCTAGTTTCCAGGCGGCGGCGGCCAGGTTTTCGTTTCGGGGTTGCCCCCCATTGAATTGACCGTTAATGGGGGCGATGGCTTGTTCGGCGTCTTCGTGGTAGCCGAAGCGGTAGGTGACGCCGTCGGCGGTGCGCACCTGCCAGTATTCGCCCGTGCTGTTGGGAGCGGCGTTGTCAAAAGGTTCGGCGATGTATTCAATGAGCAAACTGGGGTCGCCCAGGGCAACGTAGCGCCCATGCCGGTTATTGGGTTCCAGGCTCAGCGGTTTCAGGCGATAGGACGCGCCGTTGAGGTTGAGGGTGAAGCGGTGCGGGCTGAAGCCTTCGTTGTGGCTGAACATGCGCGTGGCGCTGCCGTTGCTGATTTCGGGTTGGGCCAGCGACCAGCCGAGGCCGAAGCCATTGGCCATGAGGGGGGCCGTCATGCTGTCCACGCCGCGGCTGCCGTAAGCCAGAGTGAGGGAAGGCTGCAAGCCGCCCATGCCGGGGGGAACGGGTATGTTATAGGCATGGGCGGCGGCGCCGGTGTAGGCGGCGGCGCCCGGCGGCGTGTAGGTGGGTTCCCAGGGGGTGGGGTTGTTATCTTCGGGCGATTGTGGCGGCAGCGGCTGCGCCTGGGCGGGGTAAAGGGTAAAGGCAGCGGCGGCAGCGGCGCTTTCCACGCTCCAGGCGCGGAAGGGCAAGGGGATAGGCGCGCCGTCGGGGGCGGCAATGAGCGTCAGGCTAAGGGAAAGGGTATGGCTGCTGGTGGGAGGGATGGCCGGCAGCGGCAGGGTGGCTTCGTGGATGGGGGCGCCGCTGAGGCCGGGGCCGTCCAGGTAGCGCGCGGCGGGGTTTGCCGGCAGTTGCAGCCGCGGCGCAGACAGGGTGATGCTGCTGCTGTTGGTGATGGACACCGTGAGGGTGATGGGCGTGTTCAGTCCCACGGTTCCTGTTGGCCCATAGATACTCATTTGCAGCGGCGGCAAAGGCACAGCGGCGACGGCCGGGTGTTCTTTGCTGGCGGTTAGCGTCCGTTCGGCGGCAGCGAAGCGGCGGAGTGGGCTTGTCGGTATAGGCTGAACTGGCAGGAATAGACCGGACAGGGTTTGCAGTAACAGAGTAAACAGGGCTAAGATGTGAAATGCCGGCAGCGGCAATAGACCAGTAAATGGTCTCATAATACTCCTCCTGATTATGGCTTATAGCTCTGGCTGGCTAAACAAAACAAATAACTCCAACACACACTTTATAGGGTTCTGCAGGTAACACCTTCTATAAACAGGGCAGGTTTGAAACCCGCCCCTACTTCTATACCCTGAAAAACCCTTTGTTTGAAGGAGGGAAATTTATCCCTTCCCCTTTAAGGCAGCTATGTTCTCGCCCACTATAATACTTATACCTATTTTTGAGATTTTTTCTCTCTTTTAAAACAAATTCGGCTCTTTTGGATCTCATGGGGTTTTACAGATGTCATGCTGAACGAAGTGAAGCATCCCAGAGGCCTTGGCATTCTTCATGTCGTTCAGAACAGCCAAACCCCGCCAAATCCTGGAGACCCACAAATTCAATATCTGTCCACAAAAGGTGGTTTTGACGACCTGAAATGTAGGCGTTCAGTTCCTTCTTGATAGGACACTGATGACGCCGATAGATCGCAGATAAGCGCAGATTGCCGTTGACTCGTACGGGTGGACCAAAATCGTTTGGAAGGTAAAAAAAAGAGGACTGCCGCAATGGCAGTCCTCCTTTTTAAGACGGGGGGAGGATGAAAGCGTTAACGCCGCCGCGCAGCGCCGGTGATGATGAGCAGGAGTACTGCACCTATCACGGCCACAATCAGGCTGGTCAGATCAAAGTCCACGCTAAAACCAGCGCCAGTGATCAGGTTGAGCAGAAAGCCGCCCAGGAACGCGCCGACAATGCCGACCACGATGTTCATGAGGCAGCCTTGACGTTGGTTGTTGCCGGCAATAATGCTCGCCAGCCAGCCGGCCAATGCACCGAATACGATCCAACTCAAAATTCCCATGATTATCTCCTTCATTGTGGGCCCGCGGCGGATAAACTGCCGGCGCGCGGGTAACATATAGACGGTATAGCTGCCCGTGCATACCAGGCAACATTACCTATTACGCCAATAAGCATACCATAGTTGCAATGCAAAAGGGTAGGCTAATGATCAAAGGAGACAACACGAGCCGTGACGCACCATATCCGTCCTGAGCTTGCCGAAGGAATCAATGAAAATTTGTGGCGCAAACTG
>CAZDSN010000700.1:0-2631 GCA_964507675.1 uncultured Ardenticatenaceae bacterium
ACCGCGCTCACCTGGCGCAAGATAGAGTGCGCTCCAATTTGTGCATCTCCCTCGCCCGTACCCAGCATGGCTGCCAATTCGGTCACCCGCCCCGCCGCGTCCAGCGGCTGCACCACCGTGTGCGTGCGGCCTGCTTCCACCCGTTTGCCCACCTGAAAATGGGCGTCTCCATAGCCGGCCAACTGCGGCAAGTGGGTGACCACAATCACTTGATGTTCGCTCACGTGGGATAATCGCCACAGCTTCTGCCCGACCGTATCCCCCACGCGCCCGCCAATACCCTGATCAATCTCATCAAAGATGAGCGTCGGCGTGGCATCTACCTGGGCCAGCGCGGTCTTCAAGGCCAGCATCAGCCGCGCCGTTTCGCCGCCGCTGGCGACGCGGGCCATAGGCCGCGGCGGTTCGCCCGGGTTAGCCGAGATCAAGAACTCCACCCGGTCAATGCCGCTTTGGTCAAAAGCCAGCCGTTCTTCTCCCACATAAGCGCCGTCTGGATCAGGCTGCCGTTGGAAGTCAACCGCAAAACGCGCGCCAGGCATGCGCAGTACGCCCAGTTCCGCCTCCACAGCCGCCGCTAACGCCTGGGCGGCAGCCTGCCGCTTCTGCGACAGAACAGCGGCCATCTGGCCAATCTGGCGTAGATAGCGCGTTTCGTCCTGGGTTAACTGCTGCATGCGCTCATCACTATACGTAATGCTATCCAATTCAGCAGCCGCCTTTTCCCGCGTCGCCAGAATGGCGGGGATATCTGGCCCATATTTGCGTTTTAGACGGTTGATCAGTTCCAACCGTTCCTCCAGATACTCCAACCGATTCGGCTCAAACTCCAACGACTCCTGGTAGCGGCGCAAATCACGCGCCAGTTCCTCGAATTGAAATACCAGCCCCTGTAACTGCTCCAGCCAGGCCGCTTGAGCCGGGTCCAATTCTGTCAATTCGGCTACGGCCCGTTCCACCTGCCCCAACAGATCAGAAACGGAAGGTGACTCGTCCTCCACGCCCTCTAACAAAAATACGGCGGTAGCCGCCTGCTGCATTAACTGTTCCGTATTGGCCACGCGCGCGCGCTCTTCGCGCAGCAGTTCTTCCTCTCCTGCTTTCAACTGCGCGGCGTCAATCTCTTGCAGTTGAAATGTCAGGTAATCCATTCGCTGAGCAGCATGGCGCGCATTTTGCCGCAGTTGCGCCAGTTCTCGCTGTACGGCGCGCAGTTGAGTCACCTGCTGTGTCAATGCCTGCCGTTCGGCATCCAACCGGCCATAAGAATCAAGCAGCGGTAGATGGGAACGAGGCTGCAGCAAAGAAAGGTGTTCACCTTGTCCATGAATATCCACCAGATAGTCGCCGATCTCTTTCAGGGTGGACAAATTCACCGTGCGACCGTTGACGCGGCAAACGCTGCGACCATTGGCGCGCAGTTCCCGCGCCAGCAGCAGTACGTCGTCGCTGCCATCTTCGGCTTCCAGCCCCTGCGCCACCAGCAGCGGTCCTACGACCGCTTGGGCGCGCGGCGTCAGTTCAAAAGCAGCTTCGACAATAGATTTTTCACAGCCGGCTCGCACCATGCTGGTATCCGCTCGCCCGCCCAGAATCAGGCTCACGCTGTCCAGGATAATGGATTTGCCTGCGCCGGTCTCCCCCGTCAGCACGTTAAACCCAAAATTAAACTGGATTCGCAGGGAATCTATAATGGCAAAATCGCGAATGTAGAGTTCGGACAACATAGATTTACGGCTTATTTGAGTTGGTAGTAAACAGAACTGGCAGCCAGGAAACCATAAATACCAAGAGAAAGGAGACCGCCGCCTAAAAGAAGAAGGGCGGCAGCGCTGAGCGCTACCAAAGTGGCCGCCAGATAAGGCAGATAACGGCCACGCCGCCGCCCAATAGCCAGGAAAGTCAGGCGGCCAATAGCTGTACCAATCGTTGGCCCAATGAAAATGAGCAAAAACCAGAACGGGATGAAACTGACCAGCACTGCCGCCAAAATTCCTAGAGGCAGGGCCACGGCTGCAGCAATGAGGTAGTGCACCGGTTCAGCCGTGTAAAAGACGTCTTCTTGTTCGCGCACACACGTTTTGCAGCGATAACCAACAGGCGTCAGGCGAGCGCATTGGGTGCAAATTGGTTTGTCGCAGCGATTACAACGCAGATTGGTCTGGCGGCCAGGGTGATTGGCGCAAACCTGCAATCCGGCAGCGGGTTCGGCAGCCTGGCTGTGGCTGGCCGCAGCGGGAGTAGCATTAACGACGGGCGTAGCTTTGGCAACGGGCGCAGCTTTGGCAGCGGGCGCAGCTTTGGCAGCGGGCGCAGCACTGGCAGCGGGCGAGGCAGGCACGGCAGGTAGGGTCGGACGGCTGGTCGCTTCATGGAGATACTGCCGCGCCGCGGCAAACGGGTCAACTGGGGTAGAGGAGGGGGTGTCTGGGGCGGCGGAGGCAGGTGGAATGCCGGCATCTAAGCGCGCCAACCACGCCCGCGCCGCCTCGTTTTCCCCATCTAGCCGCAGCACCTGGCGATAGGCCGCTTCCTGCTCCGTCGGATCCGACAACACTCCGGCCAGCCCCAACCACGCTTCAGGCACATCTGGCGCTTCGGCCACCACCTGGCGATACAACTGTTCAGCTG
>CAZDSN010000701.1:0-2631 GCA_964507675.1 uncultured Ardenticatenaceae bacterium
AGTCTATCATATACGTCGCAGATGGGATCTAAACGTAGGACTCCAAAGACAAATGGAAATGAGTCTCTCCAAAACTGCTGAGAATTCAGTTCAGGAAACTTACAGTTCCTGGGGACTGGTTTCCGGAATAAGAATGAAGTTTTAAACGAAAATAAAAAAGGCCGGCGCGCATGCCGACCTTCAGATCAATTGCTTAATCTATTTAATTCACACATAAAAGTAATCAATTATGAATATTATTTCAAGACACATGCCACAAAAATTAATACTCGTATTCCTGTTTTGGACATGGGTATCTGGATTCTTCTCAGCAAATGCCCAGTGCAATCCGGATCTTGAATCACCTTCTGTGACGCCAAAAGGGATTTACGAGATCCCACTAGACACCCTCCAAACTTATTCACTCAAAGCGAAGGAACTTGTAGCATATGTCTATGACAATTGCACTCCATTGGACCAAATCAACTTTTCTTTTCATCCTCGCACCTCAGACAGTATTCTGATCATCTCAAGGAATTCAAATTTCCCATTGACTATCATTTGTTATATCAGTGATCTTAGTGGTAACACTACAGCAGTCACAAGCCAAGTATCCATTATTAATTGTCCTGTTTCATTGGTATGTTTAGATGAAGTCAATATTGCGGTACCTCCCGGAAAAAATATTAATGCAGAACCTGGCTTATTTTTGGCAGGTAGTTATTGTGCCGATAGAAAATATAAAATTGAATACTTGAAAATCGACCCTAATACCACTTATTGGACTGAACTAACTGTCATCAATGACCAATTACCAAGCTCTTTCCAATTTAGAATTATAGATAGCAAGACACTAAATTCTTGCTGGGGAATTGCAAAGCTTTCCAAATACGATTGCGATCTTATTGAAAATTTTAAATTTAATTGTACAGAAAAAATAATTCCAATAACTTCCAGCAGTTCGCCTAGTGCTATTGGTGTGCCCATTGATCCAAGATTTAAAGTAAACATTCAAGGCAAAAACATTCTAGCAATTTTAGATTCCAGTCAATGTAGTTCAATATTAATGACATACAAAGACAGTGTTGAAAGCCTGCATTGCTCTAATCCATTCACAGCAATAATACGCAGAAACTGGATAGCTCAATTGCCCAATGGACAGTTTAACACTTGTACACAAATCATCAAAGTTATTCGACAAATAGATCCTAGCTTTCCACTACTGCAACCAGTCGCAAAATTCGATTGCTCCAATAGCTGGAAAAAACTATCCAATGGAGCACCTGATCCTGAATCTTCTGGCTTTCCTGCAGCTGTCAGCAGTAATTTGAAATATAGTTTTACTGACTCTGCAGTAGTAAACAATTCAAATTGTTCTGATTTTACCAGTTACTATAGATCCTGGATAATTGAAGATTTGTGTACTCAAACTATTTATAACAGAATGCAGACTATAGAAGTGGTTTGTATGCATGACACTATTTCTCCAGTCGCCATATGTAGTAATAATATAAGATTTGATTTTCAAAACTTAGCACAAGTTACTTTTTGGGTATTTGATTTTGATCTAGGGAGTTACGATGATTGCAGTTCTGTAACATTGAGCTTTGATGCTTTAGGTTTAGAACTTTCAAAAGTCATTTACTCTCCAGTTGGCGTACAAGATATCCCACTTACAATTTATGTAAGGGATGCTTCTGGAAACGTAAGTACTTGCATTTCTACACTACATGCTATCGGCAAATCAACATCTTCTGAACAATCTGCTTTCATTGGCGGCAATGTACTTGATTACTATCTCAACCCAAGGAATCTAGTGAATCAGTTTGATTTTACTTTTGATCCCGGAAATCAGAATCCTTTAATTCAATTAGCAAACTGTAGCCCTATAGATTCAGGAAATAATTATCAAACTTGTATTGACACAAACTATCATATCACCTCTGGCTATCTTCATCCAAAATACAATATGAACTGGCGACTGAATGGAATAAGTGCAGCAGACATTGCTTATATAATGAAGTATTTATTTGGGAATTACACATTAAATGCTTACCAAAAAATCGCCGCAGATGTGAATTGCGATGATGAGATCAATGTATATGACTTATTTGATATTCGCAGAATAATACTTGGTCTTATAAATCAATTTAGTTGTAATTCCGTACAATGTTACACAACTGATCCAAAAAAACCTCAATTGTTGAGTTCAACTCTACTTACAGGCTTACCACGCAAAGATGTTGACTTTGTGGCCGTATTGAAAGGTGATGTAAATAGTACAGGTTATCTCTTTAAAGAAGAAAAAATTAATGCTAGAGAAGGATTGGAATTCCAGTTTTTTATGGACGAACAAAATCTTGAGGCCGGAAAAACCTACGACTTGTGGCTACAGACAAACAAATCTTACAACTTGTATGCTTTTCAAATTGGACAGTTGTTTGATTCTACCAAAATATCCCTCAAAAATATTCAAGGAAATTTACCGAATATTGATCTGATTCCGCAAGTAGATTATGTAATCAATTCCAGTGATTGGAGAAGTTTTGTAATGTCTCCTTCAGCATCTATTTTTAATGTTCAAGGATCATTCATCAAGCTCACCATACAATGTTTGAAATCCTGCAGAGTGAGTGAAGCCTTTGACATAAG
>CAZDSN010000702.1:0-2630 GCA_964507675.1 uncultured Ardenticatenaceae bacterium
AGATGGTCAAGGCCAACCTGTTTGGCGCTTCCGGTCTGCTCAGCGCCTACGAAACGGCGGCGCTGGTTCCCAACAGCCTGTTTGAATTGATGATTGGCGGCATGGTCAATTCCGCGTTAGTGCCCGTCTTCAGCGACTACGCGGCGGGCGACGAAGCGAAGCGATCCGAATTGTGGGGCGTGGTCAGCACATTTTTTAGCCTGTCTAGTGTAGTTGTGCTGTTGATCATTGGTCTGGTGGAGTTGTTCACGCCGCAAGTTGCCTGGGTCATTGGCGCCGTGAACTTCACAGACGTTACCCTGACAGCAGTGAGCATCAATCTTATGCGGCTGGCCGTGCCCGCCGTCTTCTTCCTTAGCCTGTCCAGTATCTTAACGGGCGTGTTGTTTGCCTTAAAGCGGTTCACGCTGCCGGCATTTGCCGGCGCTGTTTTCAATGGCACGATTGTGATCGTGGCTCTGCTGCGCCCGCGGGAAATCTCCAGCCTGGTATGGGGCATGTTGTTGGGCGCGGTGCTGCAAGTCGCTATGCAGATGCCGGCGCTGCGCGACGCCTCGCTGCGCTGGCAGTTGAACTGGCGGCATCCGGCTATTCGCCGCATCCTCTGGCTGTACGCTCCCATTGTGGCTGGCATTGCCATCAACCAACTGGTGGTAGCCCTCAGCTACAACCTGGCCACACGCACGGGGGACGAAAGCCTGACCTATATGCGTTACGCCACCACGCTTTATCAGTTCCCGCTGGGGCTGGTGGTGACTGCGCTCTCCATTGCCACGCTGCCGACGCTGGCGCAGCAGGCCAGCCAACATCCAGAGCAGTTTAAACGGACGCTGGCCGATGGCATCCGGCTGGTTATTGCTTTAATCATGCCGGCAGCCGCCGGCCTCTTTGCCCTGGCCACCCCCATCATTTTGCTACTGTTCCAGCATGGTCAATTTATGCCGGCAGACACGACGCGCACGGCGCTGGTGCTGCAAGTCTATTTGTTTGGTTTGCCCTTTGCCGCTATTGACCAGATGCTCGTCTTTGCTTCTTACGCCCGTAAAGATACCTGGCGGCCTGCCCTGGTTGGCGTTATCAGCATCCTGATTTATTCTGTCGTGGCTCTGGAACTGCTATCTTCGCTAGGGCTGCTCAGCCTGATGGTGGCTGACGCTGTCAAACACGTGGTCCATACCTTGTTGATGTTGTTCTGGCTGCAGCGGCGCATTGGCAGCCTGGGCGGCCTGGGCATTATGCGCGTCTTTTGGCGGGCGCTGCTGGCGGGACTGCTGATGGGGGCGCTGGCCTTTGCCGCCGCCGATTTTCTGCTGAACTGGTGGGCTGCCGGCACGCTGCTGGCCAGATTGGCGGTGGTGGTAATTGCCGGCAGCATAGGCGTAGCCGCCTACGTGGGGCTGGCGCGGCTGCTGCACATCCGCGAGATCCAGTCGCTGGCACGTCTCCGTTCCCGTTAGCAGCGTCCGTGCAGCATCTATTTTCTGCCGGGGGCGTGTTATTGTTGGAAAACAACGCCAGGTTGGGTAAAATGCAGAGCTTAGTGATCATCCAGAAATGATTCCCCGCTTGAGAAGTTCTGCTTCTGCGGAGAAACAGAATTTCTCAGGGAGCTAATGGGCGGATAGTCACTGGAAGATAGCGACGAACGCGAAGGATCATAGGCAATTCTATACGCTGCCAAAGGATAGGAACTGTGAGCGATTATACCTACCAACTTGTTGTGCAGACCGGTCCCCAAACAGGCGAAGTATACAACCTGACGCAAGATTTAATTGTTCTGGGGCGCGAGCCCGTGTCAGACATCGTGGTGAACGACCTGGAAGTGTCGCGGCAGCATGCGCGCCTGACGCGCAGCGGGTCGGGATATACGATCCAGGATATGGGCAGTACCAATGGTACTTTTCTGGACGGCAAACGCCTGTCTGGCGAACCGGTACCGGTGGTCGCGGGACAGATGGTGGCCGTGGGTAGCAATGTTACCTTATTGTTCATGGCTGTAGCCGCCGGCGCGGCAGCCACCGATGCGGCAGCGGTCGCTGAGGCAGCGGTCGCTGAGGCAGCGGTCGCTGAGGCAGCGGTGGCTGATGTGGCCTCAGGTACTGTGCTGGAACTGCCCGAAGCGGATCTACCCCCAGACCTGCCGCTTAGCCTTTCTGAAGAGGAATTCATTCCTGATCCATTAGGCACGGTTGCCTTCAGTGAACCGGAGAGCGAGAAGCCAGAAAGTTTGCCTGAGCCTCTGGCGGATGCCGCCGCAAAGGGAATCCTGGAATCTCGCCCGCTGCCTGTTTTCCGTTTTGACGAAGAGAAAGTGGAACCGGAACCAGCCAGGCAGGTCGAGCCGGAAGCGCTGCTCTTGCCCAACTTCAGCGTGGAAGCATTGCCAGAAGCTCCCAGGCCAGAGTCAGATTATGGCAGTTACCGGCCAACGCCGCCTGCGCGCGAACCGGCGGTTCCGCCGGCTGGAAATGATAAAAAGCGGCGCAACATAACGATCATTGTCGTTGTTCTGGCCATCATCATTTGCTGCTGCTGTGGTTTTGCCCTGGTTATGTACTATTGGCTGGGTGATATTTTGCTGGAAATGATGGGCTACACCGCGGCCTTGTTCCCCTGGCTGCTATCTTGAA
>CAZDSN010000703.1:0-2615 GCA_964507675.1 uncultured Ardenticatenaceae bacterium
CTGCTTAATGTTAGCCGCACCAGCGGCGGTTCCGCCGCCAGCAGCCGGCCTGCCAACCGCCGGCCCAACGCCCCGCCCAACCCAACCAGGCCCACAACCGCCCCCAGGGTTGCCCCCACGCGCCCCAACGCTAACAGCATCTCGCCTGTAAAGGGCTTGTGCGCCCAGAAGAAACCGGCTATGACCAGAGCCAGCCATAGCAGCAGCAGCAAGGCTTTGCCCCACCAGCCGGGCGTGGCGCGTGATTCAGTAGAGTGGAATGGGTCAGGACTTTCCATGATTGGACGCAGATTTTACTCTATAGACCCCATGCTCTGCACGAAAGTTGGCAGTTGGAGAAGGCAATAGTTAATGGACGAATTGTTGGGTTGTGAATCGGTAACAGCGTCAGGCGGCATCCATTAAGCGTTCAACAATTCACCAATTAACCGTTTTCTTCTGGCTCCCCCGCTACCGCTTTCTACTTTGCTATACTTTCCCCCTTATTTCGCATTTCAGAATTCGCATCATCACGTATAATAGAGGCAGTTGGCCGCTCAGGTTGGTTGGCCCACTCGTTGCCTCCACAGTTGACCCGCTGAGAAGTTGCCTTATGGATATTTCTGTTCGTCATTTGAATAGCCGCATGGCCGTACAAGTTCCCCTGGAGCTGCCGCTGGGGTTGGTGTTTGTTGTCGGTCAGGTAGAAAACTTGCGACAGGCAGCCATTGAAAACGGCGGCGTGACGTTTGAACTGGCGGAAAAGGGATACCGGCTGCGCTGCCGCCTGTCGCCGCGAGCGACGACGAATATTGCTTTAATGGAACAGGCGCGGGCGCGGGCCGGCGGGCATCTGATGTTTGACCCTACCACGGCCAGTTATTATCTGGTGGCGCGGGATGTGGAGATTTTGCCGGCATCCAATCGCCAGTTCACTCCCCGTTCCGAACTCAACTCTATCCTGGCGGACATCAAAAAACGGGCCGAAGCTACTCGTCTCACCGTTTCTGAACTCCCCTATTGGGTGCAAAAAATGGCCCCGCCCGAAGTTCGGACGGAATTGGGACTTGGCCCGGAGACAGAAGCTGAAAACAATAGCGCCGCCATCCATTCCTTATCTCTGGACGAACTCAAACCCCTTTCCCCGCAGATTGACCAGGAAGTCCTTTCTTTTCTGTCCAAAGCCATGGACAGTGATGAAGATGTGGAGCTGACGGCGGACATCTTGACCAAGCTGGCCCCGGACGTGGCAAAGGCTGAACCAGCCGCCCCACCGCCTGAGCCATTGCCGCCGGCGCGAGAAACCCCTCCCACAACCAACACCGCGCCCCGTCTCACGCATCAGGCAGAGATGCTGCCGGCACAATCCGCGCCGCGCCGCCTGTCCGTGACCGAACTGCCGCCCGAAATCACTCACGCCGATAACAGCCGCGAACGCCTTTTGCTCCTCGTTATCGTCATGCTGTCGCTCACCCTGTTTATTGTCATGCTGCTCCTGTTTCTTTCCCTTTAATCTTTCCAAATAGTGGGATGAAAATTTTAGCCACGAATTACACGAATTTAACGAATTTCTTCTCGGTGCTCTCCGCGTCTCCGCGTGAGACTATCTTCTGACCACTGACCACTCGCCACTGATCACTCGTTTCAAAGGAGACTGTGCATGTCTGAAGCCAAAACCATCGTCTGTCTTGCCAGCTTTTTCAAAGGGGAAGCCTTTATGCGCCTGTGCAAACAAGAAGGCGCCCGCGTCATTTTGCTCACCAAAGAGAAGCTCAAGGACGAACCCTGGCCCTGGGATGTCATAGATGAAGCGTTTTTCATGCCCAGTGTGTCTAAACAGCCAGACATTACCTATGCTGTCAGCTACCTGGCCCGCCAGCGCATTATTAACCAGGTGATGCCCCTGGATGACTACGACGTGCCTACAGCGGCTGACTTACGTGAGCATCTACGCCTGCCAGGGATGGGGGCCACCGCCACCCGCTATTTCCGCGATAAGTTAGCCATGCGCATCGGAGCACAAGCCGGTGGGCTGCTGGTCCCCCCCTTCTCCGCTGTCTTTAATCATGGTCAGGTGCAGCAGTACCTGGACCGCACGCCTGCCCCCTGGGTACTCAAGCCCCGCACCGAAGCTGGCGCCATGGGTATCAAGAAAATCAACGAACAACGCGAACTGTGGCCCTGGCTGGAACAATTGGGAGATGAGCAATCCTTTTTCCTGTTGGAGCAGTTTGTTCCTGGCGATGTGTATCATGTGGACTCTATTATTCGAGATGGCGAAGTTATCTTCGCCGTGGCCCACAAATATGGCCGCCCGCCGATGCAAGTGGCGCACCAGGGAGGCGTCTTTATCACGCGCACCCTGCCGCGGGATGGAGAAGAGGCGACGACGCTGCGCAGCCTGAATGCCCAATTGATGCGCGCTTTGGGCATGCAAAATGGCGTCTCCCATACCGAGTTTATTCGCGCTCAGGCTGATGGGCGTTTCTACTTTTTAGAGACTGCCGCCCGCGTCGGCGGCGCCAACATTGCCGAAACGGTGGAGTATGCCACGGGCATTAACCTGTGGCGGGAATGGGCGCGGATGACGTTGTGCCAGTTACGAGGCCAGCGGTACGAATTGCCGGCAGCGCGTA
>CAZDSN010000704.1:0-2612 GCA_964507675.1 uncultured Ardenticatenaceae bacterium
TTGCCAGGCGGCTGCAGGACGGGGTGTGAGCAAGTCAGTCAGGCGGTCCGGGGCATCAGCGGCGGCCAGGTCGGGAAGAGCCAGGCTGGCGATGGCGTAGAGAACGTGGGTCTGTGCCGGCAAATCCGTTGGCCACCCACCTTGCGCCCGATCGAAGGCTTCCAGGTTATGGGCAGCCCGCACCAACCAGCCGGCTACCTGGTCGCGCGCGGCGGGAGCGCTCACGGCGTCGTCCAGGTAGTTTTCCAGGCGACCACCCGGACGGTATGAAGGGTAAGCAGCCAATCCCATGAAGTGTAAGAACCAATCAGCGCGGAAGTGACCGAGGGCGGCGGAGATGCCGGCATAATCCGCCAGCAGTTCATCATGCAAATGCCGCCGCATCACGCCAAACACCCGTTTTGTAAAATAGTGGGCGCACTCATGCTCCAGCCTTATTTTCAAGGAGAGTGCGTTCCACTCCCCTTCACCTAACCCCAGTGCGCAAGCTGTTATATGGCTGTATGGCCCCCGGCTCAAGATAATGAACTGATCTTGATACAACTGTTTCTGGGGGATTAACCGCTGAAATGCCTGCAGCCAATCCTGCAAAGCGCATTGGGGATTATCTGCGAGCCACTGCTGCCGATAGGCGCGAATACGATCCCAGTTGTTATATCCGGTTACCAGACAGGCTCCCATGGAGTCCGCTATAGGGACAGGCTCATTCTGTTTGGTGAGGGCCTGCACCAGCGCACAAAAATCGCCCCGCGTGGCCGCAATTAAAACAGGTATAGCCCCAGCCACGCTGTGGTGAATGTGTAGTTCGAGTCCGTCCGGCTGTTCCAACAGCAAGCCATTGGCTGCTGCCCGGTCTGAAACATCTACACCCTGCCGGGTGGCCGCCCGGTAAATTGCCGTTTGGCTGATGCCCGGCTGAATGGGGAATTGGAGTTGTACCAGCTTTTTCCGTAAAACCTCCCAGGCCGGCCACTGGCAGGTTTGCGCTTGATATTCCTGCCACACAACCACGCCTGGTTCTGCCGGCAGCGGCAGGGCCAGGCGTGGGAACGATTGTGCCCACGGGTTAATAGGTTTTGAGAAGAGTGATTCAATAGACATTGAATTTCCAGAAACGGGCGCCATGCCTGGATCATGGTTATTGTCTAACTAAAAGCTGGTTAAGGTGAGGTTACGCGGTGAGGTTGCTTCTATTTAGCCGCATAGTTACGGGAAAAGCCCAATCCATACGATGTTAGTCTATCCCTTTTTATGTTTACAATATGTGGATGCCGGCATGTTTTACTCATGACTTTGGCTCTATTACGCCCCCTAAAGAAAATCATGTGCAAAACATTACTCGCATATCATGTGTCCAAACGGGTTTCTTTTTACAATTCTGTCATGTTCTTCGATAGTCTTCATTATTTGTGCAATCCCAAATGATTCACGGGTCAGCTTGAAGATTGCGCAATATCAATCCCTTCACTCACTCTACAAAAGGAGAAATAACATGTATCAGATTGAAAAGCGTGACCTGGAAAATGCGATCATTGAACGCGCCTATAAAGATGAAGATTTCCGGCATGCGCTCACCAGCGGTGATGCCCGGTCTGCCATCAGCAAGGCGTTTGGTCGCGATGTGCCCTTCAATGTGAATGTTCTCAGCGATACGACCAGCACCATCAACATCGTTCTGCCCAATTTTGACGACTCTTTGGATGTTGAACTGACTGACGAGCAGCTCGAAGTGGTGGCCGGCGGTTTGGACTCCTGTTGGTGGACCTGTGCGGTCACCAGCTGTGATCAAACTGGTTGCGGTTCAACAAATGCACAGGTCGGGTAAAACCGAGGAATCGCCCAGAAATAAGTTCACCAACAAGAAGTTCAACTTCTTTGGAGAAGTTGGACTTCTCAATCGGGATGAAGGGCAAATAGGCAAAAGACCTGTTTGCCCATTCTCCTTTTCCCCTGGGATGTCATCTCTGAGTTCAATACATGAAGGTGATCTATATGGACACGACCCTATATGGCCATCTCGCAAAACCAGTGGTAGCGTTGGTGGGAACCTGGGACCCAATCCTGCCTGATCATATGGCGCTCGCCTATCGTTTAATCCAACATGCGCACCAAAACGATCGCGCTGCTTTGTTGGTTCTCTTAAATCCTTCTCCTGCTAAGTTTGTCTTCAAAAAAGCATATCCTGATGCAGAGTGGATTACTTACAACGAAGTAGAGACTAACATTAACTGCTTTCTAAACGCTGGGGCAGATGGCGTCTTGCACATCCACTTTAAGCCGGAGTACCTGACTATGGGGGCGGCTGAACTGTATGACACAATTGGCGCTCATGCGGAATTGACTGAATTATGGTTTGGGGCAAGACAAACATTTGGACGTACCCCAGAAGGTTCACAACAAGCAATTATTAAAATAGCCAGGGAAAAGGGGATCCGGTTACGGCGTCTTGCTCAAACTGACACGGATAAATTAAGCACCCAAATCCGCCATTTTTTGGCGAATGGGAGACTGGCTCAGGCAGCCCAATACGCCGGGTATCCATTAATCCGCAAAAGACCATTATGCGGCGAAGTGGCTGAGCCGTGGCCGCCAGGCAAGTATCGCGCCCTGCC
>CAZDSN010000705.1:0-2607 GCA_964507675.1 uncultured Ardenticatenaceae bacterium
CGCCTGGTGTCGCAGATGCAGCAAAAACTAAACGTCCAACTGCCTCTCTCGGCCCTGTTCCAGGGACCGACCATAGCCGAGATGGCTGCCCTCATTCGCCAGCAGCGCCAGGATGCCAGCCAGGGGCCAGTCGTGGCCATCCAGCCAGAAGGCCATAAACGCCCCATTTTTTGCGTTCACCCGGCAGGCGGCAACGTTCTCTGCTACTATGAAATGGCGCAACACATGGGCAAAGGCGGGCGTGGCTTGCCCGACCGGCCCTTCTACGGTATTGAAGCTGTCGGGCTGGGCGGGCAGGAGGAAATGCCCGACAAGATGGATGCGCTGGCGGCGCGCTACATTCAAGCTATGCGCCAGATTCAACCGCAGGGTCCCTATCTCCTGGGCGGTTGGTGTTCAGGCGGGCTGGTAGCCCATGCCATGGCCCAGCAGCTGCAGGCGCAAGGAGAGCAGGTGAATCTGCTGGCTTTATTAGACACCTCTAGCCAGAAAGAGGAGTTGCCGGCAGACCTGAACGCCTACGCCATTAACGATGAAGTCAGTTTCTTTATCGCCACGCTCAAAGGCGGCGGTCATGATGTCTCCGTAGACAATCTGGAAGACCTGGAACCACAGGCGCAGCTAGAACATCTGCTGCAACAGGCTAAAACCCTGAACGCCATCCCCCCTGACGTCACCCTGGAGTACATGCGCACCTACCTGCGTGTTTATGAAGCCAACATGCGCGCCGAATGCAGCTACCAGATTCGCCCCTACAATGGCCCGGTGACACTCTTCCGCGCTGCCGATCACCCCATCGCCGAACCAGAAGACCTGGACTGGGGGTCCTTGTTGGCGGGCCCCTTTAACGTCATTACGGTTCCTGGCAACCATAACAGTATGATTGAAAATCGAGAAAACGCCCGCATCCTGGGCATCTGCTTCCGTGAGGCATTGGAAAAAGCAGATTAGTACCTCTGGGGGAAAAGAACCATGCGTGCGAAAACAACGCAACCAACCACAACGCAGCAGGCAACCAGGGGGTTTTTGATCATCTGGGGCGGGCAGTTAATTTCCCTGATAGGCTCTGGGCTGACCAGCTTTGCCTTGAGCGTCTGGGTTTACCAGGGCACAGGCTCCACGACGCAACTGGCCCTGGTGACTTTGTTTTTTTACGTGGGCATTGTCGTCATGTCCCCGCTGGCCGGGTCCCTGGTAGATCGTTGGGACAAGCGGCTGGCGATGATTATCAGCGACTCCGGCGCGGCTTTGAGTACCCTGTTCGTTGCCCTTCTCTTTTGGGCTGGACGGCTGGAAATCTGGCACATTTATGTTTCCGTAGCCGCCAACGCCGCCTTTCGCTCTATTCAATGGCCCGCCTATGCCTCAATGATTGCCCGGCTCGTGCCCAAAGAACAGCTTGGGCGAGCCAATGGCTTGGTGCAGCTTGGTCGCGGCGTTGGCGAAATCGCCTCCCCCGTGTTGGCGGGTGCGCTGCTGCCCTTGATCCAGCTTCAGGGCGTCATTCTCGTGGACTTCGCCACTTTTCTTTTTGCCGTTCTGACCCTGACGCTCATTCGCCTCCCCCATCTGGCCGCCGCCCCGGCTGCTGCCGCGCTGGCAGCAGAATCAGCGGGGCGCTCTGTGTGGCGCGAAGCCGCCGCCGGCTGGCGCTACCTGCGCCAGCGCCCTGGTCTGGTAGGGTTGCTGCTGTTTATGAGCTTGATTGGCCTTATTTACGGCATGGCTCAGGTGTTGTTTATTCCTCTGGTGCTGGAATTTGCTTCCGAAACCACGCTGGGGCGTATTATGTCGGTGGGCAGCCTGGGTATGCTGGTGGGCGGCGGTTTGATGAGCGCTCTTGGCGGTCCCAAACGGCGCATCTATGGCGTGTTGGGACCAGGTTTCCTCATGGGCACCGGGTTGCTGCTCATTGGCTTGCGCCCCCAGGCGACCCTGATCACAGTCGCTATGTTTCTGGCGCTGCTTACCGTGCCCATCATTGCCGGCTCGGACGAAGCCATCTGGCAAAGCAAAGTCAGCCCAGACATCCAGGGGCGCGTTTTTGCCCTCAAAAATGCAGCGACGACGGCTATGCTGCCCCTGGCCTCGCTGGCTGCCGGGCCGCTGGCTGATTACATATTTGAGCCGCTGCTGACGGCTGGCGGCCCGCTCAGCCAGGGCGTCGGGGGCGTCATTGGCGTGGGCGCCGGGCGTGGAATAGGTCTATTGTTTATGGTATTAGGGCTGATTGTTATTTTGCTCACGGTAGCCACCTTGCTCTCGCCGCGCGTGCGTCACGTAGAAGACGAACTGCCCGACGCCCAACCCATCCTGGAAACATCTGCCGCCGAAAATCCACCTCAGAGCAACGACGCCTGAGCCGCCATACCTCATACCTCTACAGGAGCATTTATGCCAACAGCAGCTCAAACGACAGCCAGGAAACGGGGCGCGCGCTATTGGGTCAGGCTGTTGGCGGCTGCCGGCATCGTTGGCCTCATCCTCTACTTTCAAGGCACAATCTACTTGCTGACTCGCCCGGCTCGTGCCGGCGTTTGGCAGCAGACGCCGGCAGACAGCGGGTTTGCCTATGAAGACGTGCGCCTCACCGCCAGCATCGGCGTG
>CAZDSN010000706.1:0-2594 GCA_964507675.1 uncultured Ardenticatenaceae bacterium
TCTGGCTCAGGAGATAGCGATGGAAAATGGCGGCGCTGCTTTGGGCGGACATCTCGCCTTGCTCGGCTTGTAGTTCCACCAGGCGGCTCTGATACATCTCCATCGAATCTGTGCCCACCGTCAAGACAATGTCCGCCGCGCCCAGTTCATAATATTTGGCGAATTTGATGGCCGACAGCATATTGGACACGCCCGAAATACCTAGTAGCGGCAGTTGCGACACGATGTCTGCGGGTACACCCTGGCTGACTAAATATGCCTGCCCCACAGGATCGTTGAACAGCCGGATCACCCCCATAGGAGCGGCATCGTCAATGGCAATGACCATGTCCGTGTTCTTGACGTTGTGAATCCAGGGGACGTGTTTGTCGCCAATGCCTTCGATGCGGTGGGCGCCAAAGCCGTTTTGCAGCAGCGTGGGGCATTGCAGCGCCTCGCTGGCCGCTACTTTGCTGGTAGGGAAGTGCGCTTTGAGAAAGTCGCCGCAAGCCAGCGTGCCGCCGGAGCCAGTAGCCAGCACCACGCCGCGATACTGGTCGCGCCCGCCCATGACAGCTTGCAGCAGTTCCAGCATGGCTGCGCCCGTCACCTCGTAATGCCATAAGTAGTTGCCAAATTCGTCAAACTGGTTGAAGATGACTACATCTTCACCAGAGTGGCGCAGTTCCCAGCATTTGTCGAAAATTTCCTTGACGTTGCTTTCCGAGCCGGGCGTCTTGATGGTCTCGCCTGCCACCTGCGCCAGCCAGTCGAATCGCTCCTGACTCATGCCTTCGGGCAAAATGGCAATGGATTCGCAAGCCAACAGATTCGAGTCGTACGCGCCGCCGCGGCAGTAGTTACCTGTCGAGGGCCACACCGCTTTCTGGGTGGTGGGGTCAAACTGTCCCGTGACCAGGCGGGGAACCAGACAGCCAAAGGCTGCGCCCACTTTGTGCGCGCCCGTGGGGAACCATTTGCCCAACAGGATGATGATGCGGGCAGGGACGCCCGTTAGCTGCGGCGGTAGTTCCAGGAAATTAACGCCGCTGAATCCGCCGCCATACGGCGTGGGTTCGTTGTGCCAGGTAATGCGATAAAGGTTGAGCGGGTTCAGATCCCAGAGACCGACGTTGGTCAATTGGGCTTTGATGCCGGCAGGAATCAGCGCCGGGTTTTTCATTTGCTCGAAGGTGGGAATACGAATCTGCCGCTCTTGGGCGCGGCTGACGGCGCGCGCCAGGGCGGTTTCGTGAATGGTCAGGTCTATCATCGTTTTGCTCCAGTTTTCCAAAAGTTCCCATGCGCAGGGCGGATTGCGAGGGATGCAAATATAATCACAGATTGCGCAGATTTATGCAGATTGACGTTTACACGGCCTTCATCCGCGCCAATCAGCGTCCTATTTTCGGAGGATGGGTGGGTTGCCAACCCGCCCTACGGAGTTGACTATTTTCGAAGGATCATGTGGATGGTTAAAAGGGAAGCTGGCGCATGACGCGCTGCACGTCGGTCATGTCAGGGGAGATGCGGTGGGGTTGGCTGCCGGCATTGGCCACGCTCACCATCGCATTTGGCACATCTTTCAAGCCACTGCCTGTTATCAACAGAACAAATGTTTCATCCACAGAAACCAGCCCCTTATCCACAGCTTTCGCCAGACCCGCGTAGGCGGCGGCGCCGGCAGGTTCGGCAAAAACGCCGCTGCTACGAGCCAGCGCGGGGATGGCGGCCAGGATTTCCTCATCGCTGACGGTGACAAAAGCGCCACCTGTCTGATTGACGGCGGCCATAGCCTTTAAGCGGTCGCGCGGCAGGCCGGCGCTGATACTGTCGGCGATTGTGTGGGCGACAATGGGCGGCTTGGTGAGAACGTCTTCCCCCTTTTCCCACGCCTCGGCCAGATAGTTACTGCCGGCAGCCTGCACCCCCATCAGGCGCGGCATCCGGTCAATCCAACCCAGAGCCAGCAAATCCTTTAACCCTTTGTGCAGCCCGCCGATAATGCAGCCGTCGCCCACGCTGACGAAAATAGCGTCTGGCGCCTGCCAGCCTAACTGCTCGCATATTTCGTAGCTGGCACTCTTCTTGCCTTCGCTCATGTAGGGATTGTAGGCAGTGTTGCGGTTGTACCAGCCGTAATGGGCGGCGGCTTGCAGGCAAAGCTCAAAGGCGTCGTCGTATGTGCCCTCCACCAGCAGTACGGTCGCGCCAAATACCAGCAGTTGGGCAATTTTGGCCTGGGGAGCAGATGCCGGCACAAAAATAACATGCCGCATCCCCACGCTGGCACACAAACCGCTCAACGCCGCCGCCGCGTTACCTGTGCTGGCTGTGGTGACAATCGTCGCTCCCTTCTCCTGCGCCTTGACCACCGCCAGGGCGCTGGCTCGATCCTTAAAAGAAGCGGTCGGCTGGCGACCATCATCTTTGACCCATACCTGGCGCAGCCCCAATTCCGCCGCCAGCCGCGGCGCGGCATAGAGCGGCGTGCCGCCTACCGCCAGCGGCGGCACAGCGGCGTCTGGCGACACAGGCAGCAGCGGCTTATACCGCCAGATGGTGGGATCGCCATTGTGACGCAACTGCTGGCGGCTGATGCGTCGCCTGATAAC
>CAZDSN010000707.1:0-2594 GCA_964507675.1 uncultured Ardenticatenaceae bacterium
GAATGGGTAGACGTGGGGGATTTCATTAGTTTTCGCCAGCCCCTGCACACGTTGTTGGGTAAGCGAGTTGCCGGCAAATCGCTGGATAACCGCGCTTCTGTGGTGGCTCTGACCGTCTGTCTGGAGCAGTTGCAGCAGCGGCGGCACACCTGGGACATTCTCGCCGCCGCCACTGCCCAGGAAGAAACGGCGCTGTTAGGCGCGGCTACGTCCGCCTTCGCCCGGCAGCCGGATGCAGCCCTGGCCATTGATGTGACTTTTGGCGAAGGGCCAGGAGCCAATGATGAACAAACTTTTACGTTGGGCGACGGGCCCACAATTGGCCTGGGACCCAATGTGCATCCGGGCGTTTATCAGGCCTTGAAGGCGGCGGCGGAAGCGCTGGAGATGAAGGTGCGTCCCGAACCCCACGCCCATTATTCGGGCACGGATGCTATGGCGCTGTATATTGCGCGTGCCGGCATTCCCACTGGCATCGTGGGCATCCCCCTGCGCTACATGCACACCATGGTCGAATCCGCCGACCTGCGCGACATCGAACGCGCCGGCCGCCTCATGGCCGAATTCGCCGCCCGCCTGGATGATCAATTTCTGACCCAAATCGCCGCCGGTCTGCTTCCCGAAAAATAACCTCCACCGACGAATCGTCGAAGTGTTATCTGCTTCGTGTTTTAGGGGAGATTGAGGACATCTCCCCAGGCACTGATCAACATAGGGGCATTGGTTACTGGAGATACACGTTTGTCTCATTGACCTCTCTCCCTGATACCCTATACAATCCTGACAACCGTGCGCCTGCCGGTGAACGTGCCGTGATAGTAAACGATTGCTTTTACCAGCCAAAAATCAAGTGACGACCATGTTCTTTCACCAGAATGAATTCGATATTCGCTGCGAATGGGGAGAACATGGCGTGTCGGTTTTAGCGCCAATCAGTGACGTGGTGGTTATTGTTGATGTGCTCTCGTTCTCAACCAGTGTGGATATCGCCATCCATCAGGGGGCGATTGTCTTCCCGTATAGCCGGAAAGACGGCCAGGCAGCCGAATTCGCTGCTTCTGTCCACGCAGAGCTGGCCGATCCCACGGGGTCTCAGAGTAAGTTCTCGTTGTCGCCCCAATCCCTGATGTACATTGAGCCGGGCACGCGCATTGTGCTGCCATCTCCTAACGGTGCAACGTTAACTCTAGCCGCCCAATCAACACCCGTATTGGCCGGCTGCCTGAGAAATGCGCAGGCTGTCGCCCGCGCGGCCAGGAAATATGGCGCCAAGATTGCCGTCATTCCCGCCGGCGAGCGTTGGTTCGACGACTACAGCTTGCGCCCGTCCTATGAAGACCTGATTGGCGCCGGCGCCATTATCAGCCATCTTTCCGGCACGCTTTCCCCAGAGGCTATTAGCGCCGTGGCTGCCTTCCAGGAAGCCAGACTCACGCTTGGCGAACGCCTGAGCCAATGCAGTTCCGGCAAAGAACTCATTGAGCGCGGCTTTGCCGAAGATGTGCGCCTGGCAGCCCAACTAGACGCCAGTGATTCCGCCCCCATCTTGATGGGCGGCGCTTTCGTGCCCGGAAATAAGACCTGACAGATCTCTCCTAACGGATAGAGCTATGAAAACCCTCCTCAAGATCGAAGAACTGCTTCTGGCTGCACTCGCCTTCTATCTGTTCCTGCAGTTGGATTATGCCTGGTGGTGGTTTCTCGTTTTATTTCTAGCCCCAGACCTCAGTATGCTGGGTTACCTTCTGGGACCGAAAGCCGGCGCATGGAGTTATAACCTGGTCCACCACAAGGGTGTGGCGGTGGCCTTATTTGTTTTGGGCGCTTACGCCCAGGTGCAGTGGCTGCAATTAGCGGGGCTGGTCATGCTGGCTCATTCCAGTCTTGATCGGGTGTTAGGCTATGGCTTAAAGTACCCGGATTCTTTCCAACACACCCATTTAGGCAGGATCGGGCGCGCAGCTGCTGAGTGAGCCTGACGAATGAAGGATCGGCGTCCCCTATTGTACGTGGCTGTGGCCGGCATTGTTCTAATCGCGCTGGCTGCCGTGAAACCGGCCCGTGTGCCTGTCGTGGCTCAACTAAGCGGCCAACATCGCCCCCACCACACCATGCCCACCATCACCACCTTGCCTCCGTTCCCTGGCATCCCGCTGTATGCCTCCCTTTTAGGCAGGGAAGACCAACTTGAGTTGATCCACACCCTCATCAACAACAAAATCTCAACCTGGCCAGCTATTTCGTCGCGCAGTTCCCGCGTGGGAAAATTCACGTCAACGGGAATCTTTGGCGCATTCCTGCCAACCGAAGAACAAATCGCGCGCATTGCGCCCAATTATGACAACATCCTGTTTGGCGCCGGCAACAGTGGTCTTATTCCACGCTTTGAGAAATACAATCCTGATCTCACTTTCTTTCTCTACGTTGACAGCGGCCTCAACCCCGGCTTTGCGCAGGCGGATGCCGGCAGCGTAGATGAACAAGACACCTCATGGATCATCGAAAATCATCCCGATTGGATTCTAAAAGACAAAGATGGGAATTTCATCCGCTCTGGCGGCGGTCTCTCCAATAAAGGAGAGTATTGGCCTGAT
>CAZDSN010000708.1:0-2585 GCA_964507675.1 uncultured Ardenticatenaceae bacterium
TTTGTGGGGCGGCTTGGGAGTGGCTTCACTGACCACTGACCACCGTTCACTGACCCCTATTTTCGAAGGAGGCAACAATAATGCCGGCATCCGCCGCCAACCAGTTTGCCTGGTATCCCCCACCCGACGCCATTCAGCACAGCCAACTACAGCAGTTTATGGACAAACATGGCTTAGCCTCGCTGGATGAATTGATGCGCCGCTCCACCAGCGACATCGCCTGGTTCTGGCAGGCAGTGTTAGAACACCTGGACATCCAGTTTTACCACCCCTACCAGCAAATTATAGACACCTCCGCTGGCATCCCCTGGACTAAATGGTGCGTTGGCGGGCAGATGAACATTGTGCATAACTGTCTGGACAAATGGATAGGCGCAGACACCGAGAACAAAGTCGCCCTGCGTTGGGAAGGTGAAGAAGGCGAAATCCGCCTCCTCACCTATCGTGATTTGTATGTGGAAGTCAACCGCGTCGCCAATGGGCTGCGCGCCCTCGGTTTAGGCAAAGGGGACGCCATCGGCCTCTACATGCCCATGACCCCCGAAATAGCCATAGCCCTGTTAGCTATCGCCAAAATCGGCGGCATCGTCCTGCCCCTGTTTTCTGGCTTTGGCGAAGGCGCCATTGTGACTCGCCTGGCAGACGCCAACGCCAAAGCATTGTTTACCGCCGATGGCGCGTTTCGCCGCGGCAAACTGGCAGACATGAAGCAGGTGGCCGATGCCGCCGTGGCCCAGGTTCCCACCGTCCAACACGTTATTGTGCAGCAGCGCACCGGACATGAAGTGCCCTGGACCGTTGGTCGCGATATCTGGTGGCGCGATTTTGTCGCCGGCCAGCCGGCGCAGGCGGAAACGGAACGCACAGAAGCCGACGACACCCTGATGATCATTTACACATCGGGAACCACAGGTAAACCCAAAGGGGCCGTTCATACCCACTGCGGTTTTCCCATCAAGGCGGCCCAGGATATGGCGCATGGCCTCGATATGCAGGCAGCAGATACCATGTACTGGGTGTCGGACATGGGCTGGATGATGGGACCCTGGGAATTGTTTGGCGTGCTGCTGTTGGGTGGAACCATGTTATTTTACGACGGCGCGCCTGATTACCCGCAGCCCGACCGGTTGTGGTCCCTGATTGCGCGGCACGGCGTCACCATCTTTGGCGTTTCGCCCACGCTGGTGCGCGCCCTGATCCCATATGGCGCGGAAATAGTGCAGGCGCATGACCTTTCCTCCTTGCGCATCCTGGGTTCCACCGGCGAGCCGTGGAATCCGGAGCCGTGGTGGTGGTTCTTCCACACGGTGGGGCAGGGGCGCTGTCCCATTATCAACTACTCTGGCGGTACGGAAATCTCCGGCGGGATTCTGCTGGGCAATGTTTTAACGCCCGTGAAGCCCTGCGCCTTCTCCGGCGTGCCGCCGGGGATGGCTGTAGATGTGGTGGATGACCAGGGAAACTCCGTGCGCGGTCAGGTGGGCGAACTCGTCATTCGCCAACCCTGGATTGGCATGACGCGCGGTTTCTGGCAAGATCGGGAGCGCTACCTGGCAGCTTACTGGTCGCGCTTGCCAGACATCTGGGTGCATGGGGATTGGGCTATGGTAGACGAGGATGGGCAGTGGTACATTTTAGGGCGATCAGACGACACAATTAAAGTGGCCGGCAAACGAGTTGGCCCCGCCGAAGTAGAATCTATCCTGGTGGACCATCCTGCTGTGGTGGAAGCGGCGGCCATTGGCGTGCCGGACGAGTTGAAAGGTCAGGTGGTCGTTGTCTTTTGCGTGCTGGCGCCGGACGTTGCCCCCAGCCCAGAGCTGGCCGCCGCGCTGCGCGCCTGGGTGGGGCAGGAACTGGGCAAACCGCTGCAGCCCCATGACATCCTGTTTGTGCCGGATTTGCCCAAAACGCGCAGCGCTAAGGTGATGCGGCGGGTGATCAAGGCCGCTTATCTTGGCGAAAACGCGGGCGACCTCTCCTCCCTGGCGAATCCGGGCGCAGTAGAAGCGATCAGGCAGCAGACCACAGGCGCGGAGGGTTAAATGCTGGATTTTGGACGGGAAGTATGCGGCGTGCTGGCTACGGCGGAGCGGCGTGAATGGCTGGTGACGAATGGGATTGGCGGGTTTGCTATGGGTACCATTGCCGGCACGCTCACCCGCCGCTACCATGGGTTACTCATTGCCGCCCTGAAGCCCCCGCTCGGGCGCACCCTGATGCTGGCGAAACTAGACGAAACCGTCGCCTACCAGGGCCGCGATTACAAAATACACAACAACCGCTGGGCCAGCGGCAGCGTTGAGCCAAACGGTCATTACTACCTGGAACGCTTTCATCTGGAAGGGACGACCCCCGTCTGGACCTACGCCCTGGCCGATGCCCTGCTGCAAAAGCGCGTCTGGATGCCGCCAGGTGAAAACACCACCTACATCCGCTACACCCTGGCACGAGGGCTGGCTCCCATTAAAATGTACGCCAAGGCGTTGGCTAACTACCGCGACTACCACGCCTTCTGCATTGCCGGAGATTGGGAGACGACCATTGAGACGCTGCAAGAGACGGCCTTGAATGTAACCGCGCAT
>CAZDSN010000709.1:0-2573 GCA_964507675.1 uncultured Ardenticatenaceae bacterium
GCAGCGGCTATGGCCGGGCCTATCGCCAGCGATTGAACGGTCAATGGGGCGTTGTAGACGTGGATGACTGCGTTAACGGAGCCCTATACGTTGCCCGTCAGGGGTGGGTGGACCCGCACCGGCTGGCCATTCGCGGCAGCAGTGCGGGTGGATATACCACCCTGGTCGCTCTTGCCTTCCGCCAGGTGTTCCATGCTGGCGCCAGTTATTTTGGCGTCAGCGATTTGGAAGCGCTGGCCCGCGAGACGCATAAGTTTGAATCCCGCTACATGGACAGGCTCATCGGCCCCTACCCGGCGCAGCGCGATCTTTACCTGACCCGTTCCCCGCTCTACGCGGCGGATCAATTTAGCTGCCCCGTCATCTTTTTTCAGGGTCTGGAAGATCAGGTCGTGCCCCCGGCCCAGGCAGAGAAGATGGTCGCGGCGCTGCAGGCCAAAGGTGTGCCCGTGGCTTATTTGCCGTTTCCGGGTGAACAACACGGCTTCCGCCGCGCCGAAAATATCAAGCGCGCCCTGGAAGCGGAACTCTATTTCTATTCGCGGATTTTTAAGTTCCCCTTAGCAGACGAAATTGAGCCTGTCGCCATAGCCAATCTGGCCTGACAATTCACGTGATCCGGGGGGACAGGGCATGATGGAAATATCGTGCAATTTGTGTGGGTCAGTCCAAAAAAGATGGACCAAACCGGTCAGGGAGCATGGCGGCGAGGAAGCCTGGTTCACGCTGGCGAAATGTGACGGCTGTGGCCTCGTTTTCCTCAATCCGCCCCCCAGTGAAGAGGACTTGCGCCGCCGTTCGCCTGCTTATCAGGCGGCTATTGACGACGTTGTGCATCGAGTGCGGCAGACACGTGTGGGCAGGCTGGGCCTGCAAATGCTGCGCCAGACGCGCTGCCCGCCTGGCCCGCCCGGCAAGCTATTGGATATCGGCTGCGCCCAGGGCCAATATCTGGCCTATGTTTGTTCTCTGGGCTGGGAAGGGTATGGGATTGAGTACGATCCCGGATCAGCCCAATACACGCGCGCGCAGTTGGGTATTCCCGTGCAGGCAGGCCCGGCAGAAACGGAGATGCAGCGCTGGCCGGACAACACGTTCGATGTGGTCACCATCTGGCACGTGCTGGAGCATCTGTCTGATCCCCTTTTGGTGGTCAAAGAGGTGCAACGGGTGCTAAAGCCGGGGGGAACCTTAATGTTGGAAGCACCGAATTACCAGAGCTTTTGGTCGGCGTTGTTTGGCCGCTTTTGGTTTGCCCTGGAAGCGCCGTATCATCTTTATCACTTCCAACCCGCCACCCTGGAACGACTGCTGCGGCAGGCTGGTTTTCATACGTTTCGCCTGGTGGGGGAGACATCGCCGCCAGAGATCACCTGGAGCGTGCAGGCGGTATGGCTACACTGGCGGAAAGCGCGCTGGAACGGGCGGTATTTGTGGAGCCCATGGGGCGTGGTGGCCTTGTATCCATTGGAAATGGCGCTGGCCCCTTTCCGGCGCAGCGTGAACATACGGGTAGTGGCGCAGAAGTGAGCAGGTTTTCAGAACCCACCCCATTGCCCCGAGAACTGCGGTCGCTGGACACCCCCTATTTGCACTATCTGGACGGCGTTAGCGTTAACCCGGTCTTTGTGATGGGCTTGCACCGGTCAGGCACCACAGTTCTGTCTATTTGTATGCTGGCTACTGGGCGATTCACCACCACCACCATGTACCACATGCTGTACCGCCGCTGCCTACTTTACCTGCACTTTCATCCCCTTGAAGCTGTTGCCCGGCGACAGGAACTGGTTGATTACTTTCACAGCCGGAACCTGAGCACACGCAAATATGATGGGATTGCCGTGGGCCCAGATGCTCCAGAGGAGTACGGCGAGGCGCTGGAACGAAAAGGACGCCGCCCGCTGCTCAATCCACAAAACTTGCCCGCTTTCCTGGAACTTGCCCGCAAAATCCAGTTTGTCGAGGGTCAGGATCGTCTCTTACTGCTCAAGAATCCCTGGAATGCGCAGCATTTCCTCTATCTGGCGCAGGCCTTCCCTACCGCCCGCTTTGTCTTTATCCACCGCCATCCATTACAGATCATTGACTCGCAGATTCGCATGTTCGCCTCGCTGCTGCAAGAGAGGAATGAGTATGAACTGCTGCTGGTAGATTGGTATGGCGAACTTTTTGAGCAGCCGCTCAAGCTCAAGCTGGGGCAATGGTTATATGCCGAGAATTCCCTGTATCTCTACTGGAAAATAGTGCGCCACGTCACCCGTACTTGTGAATACATGCATGCCCACCGGCAGCAGTTGGGCAGCCGGGCCATAGATGTCACTTACGACGAATTGTGCACTCAGCCGCACCCCGCTATGCGCCGCCTCATGGACTTTCTGGAGCTACCGCTGGCTGCGGAGCCAGATTACGCGCAATTCATTGCCCCCCGCAGCCGCCCTCTGCTGCCCAGGGTTGCCCGAAATCAGGCCAGAATCGAACAGCAGAACCAGCTTTATTGCCAGGCTTTTGGCGTTTAGGACCCATCCACAAATTAGTTCCCGTTCTTGTGTGCCTGGGGCAGCATTTGTGGATGG
>CAZDSN010000710.1:0-2557 GCA_964507675.1 uncultured Ardenticatenaceae bacterium
GCCCATCATGCAGCCGCTGCTGGCGAATCCCGCCTTGCAGCCCACATCTGCCGATATTCTGCGCACCGTCGTCCACTTCCAGGAGATGTTGCGCGTGCGCCAGAGTTCGCCCCTTTTCCGCCTGCCCACGGCGGCAGAGATACAGCAGCGCCTCACCTTCCAAAACACGGGCCCTGACCAGATTCCGGGGCTGATTGTGATGACGCTCTCCGATGCCGGCGGGTCGCTGGACCCGAACTATGACGCGATTGTGACGTTATTCAATGCCACGAATGAGACGCAGGCGTACCGCTACGACGAGATGGCGGGCGCGACGTTTGCGCTGCACCCGGTGCTGGCCGCATCAGATGATGCGCAGGTGCAAACAGCCACGTTTGACAGCGGCACGGGCACGTTTTCTGTGCCGGCAATGACCACCGCCGTCTTTGTAGCTGAGAAAGGCGCACTCCCGGCAGCCGCCAGCCCACAAGCCACGCCAGAGGCAGGGGAAGTGCCGGCAGAAACCCAACCCGCCCCCCTCATTCTCTGGGGCCTTGCCGCCGCCGCCGTCGCCGTTCTCGGCGCTGCCGCCTTCATCCTCCTGCGCCGCCGCCGCTAACGGCCCACAATAAAAAAGCCGTACTTTTCCCGGAGTACGGCTTTTTTGTCACACGTCTTAACATGCGTACAGATTTGCTTTACTGCCGGCAAAATGCTACAGTTTCCAGGAGGTAAATTCCAATTCAAGTGGAGCAATGCTTACGTTTGCTTACGATGGTAAGTCTGGTCATGCTGACTCTTCTATACTGACACATTGTTTATGCCGGCGCTTTTGCGGATAGACCCCTATCGCTTCTTCATCTACTCCATTGACTGTCAAGAGCCTCCCCATGTTCATGTGGAGCGAGACAACAATGTAGCTAAATTCTGGCTGGCGCCAGTGCGTGTACAGAGCAGCGGCGGTTTCAAGCGGAACGAGATCAACCGGATCTGTCAGATTATTGACGAGAATTTAGACGAGTTACTGCGAGGTTGGCATGAGCGTTGTCGTGATTGACATGCGGGACATTAGCATTCAGGATGTAGCTGTATCTGAGGATACATTGGCTGTGGACTTATTAGATGGGCGAACCATCAGCGTGCCCCTGGCCTGGTATCCTCGTCTTTGGCATGGGACAGAGGCCGAACGCGCCAATTGGCGTCTGATCGGGCAGGGTGTGGGTATCCATTGGCCGGACCTGGACGAGGACATCAGCGTAGAAGGATTGATTTTAGGGAAACCGTCCAACGAAAGCCAGAGATCGTTAAGTCGCTGGTTGGAAGGGCGATCCTCAAAATCCGAGTAAAACAGTAGTCAGGTGAGGGATCGTTTCTAAAACCAGCATCAGAGCCGGGTCTGCTGCCGCTGTCTTGTTTTTACTTTGAGCCACAAAGAGCCGTGTTCCCCTATGGAATACGGCTCTTTACATTTTGAACCGCATAAGCCCGCTGCCAAAAGGGGCGCTATTCGCCCAACTCCAGCGTTACCGTTCCCACGCCTGTATCAATATTGATGTCCAGGGTGACGTCTGACTCCTCGTAGGCGTCATTGACGTAGGCGCCGTTTTGGATGCGGAAACCGTTGGCGTTTACTTCCCCCAGACCCGCTTCCGCCTGCACGCGCACACCCACGTCGCGCGGCAGTTTCAGCGTCAAATCGCCCAAACCACCGCCAATAGTGGCGTTCAAGTCGCTTTCCCATGCGCCGCGCAGGTCAATCACCACCGATCCCGCGCCCATCTTGAACGTTAAATCGTCGAGACGCCCGCCGCCAAACTGGACATTGGTTTCGCCCAGGCCTGTTTCGATGCTGGCACGGTTTAGCTGCTGAGCGCCAACAACCAGGCTCACATCGCCAGCGCCGGTCTGGACGTGCAGGTCGCTGAGGGTAAGCTGGCTGAAGTCGAGCGTGCTTTTACCCGCGCCCATGGTTACGTTCATGTCCAGTGGGGTTTCATTGCTAAAGTTCAGCGTCCAACGGTAGGTGATGTCATCGTCAGGGATCCCGCCGATATTGTCGTTCGGCTGGTCAATGTGCAGCCGACCGCTGCCATCGCTTTCCTCATAGGTCAGTTCTGGTTTCCAGTCGGGCACGTTGTAGGCAAAATCAGCCTCCAGCAGCGACTGCGCGCCGCCGCCCAGGTTCAACTCACCCATGCCCATGTCTACATCCACACGCACTTCTGTGGCATCCCCTCGTTCAATCGTCTGCGTTTCCGTTTGCAGCGATCCTACTTTGGTGGTGGCCACATTGCAAGCCAGCGCCGCCAGCAGCAGACCTGCCAGCATCATCAAAAAAGCCAGGTTTTGTTTATGACTGATCTGTTTCATACTGTTTCCTTATCTGTGTAGGACAAACTGCTTGGACATGACAAAAATAATTGGGTAATCCCGCCCCTATTGTCAGGGAAGGGCTACTAGTGGGCGAGAGGCGCACAGAGCCCCTCACCCTCTCCAAAAAGCCCCTCCTCCTTGGAGGACTGCTCCTTGGAGGACTGCCCCTTGAGGGACCGCCCCTTTTGGACATTGAGAAAATAAT
>CAZDSN010000711.1:0-2544 GCA_964507675.1 uncultured Ardenticatenaceae bacterium
AAAAGGCATCATTGCTTTCGTCAGCAATAACTCCTTTATTGACGCCCAGAGTTATGACGGCTTTCGTAACGTCGCCGCCAGTGAGTTTAGCCACATCTACATTGTCAACTTGAAAGGCAATGCCCGCACCAGCGGCGAAAGACGGCGGCAGGAAGCAGGCAACGTCTTTGGCGACACAATCCGTGTGGGCGTGGCCGTCTATTTTTTTGTACGCCAGCCCGAAGTAGAAGGGTGCCACATTTATTACAATGAAGTGCGGGACCATGCGCCAGCCAATGAGAAGCAGGCGTATTTGCGCGACAACCCATTTCAGCGACTCGTATTCCAACACATCACGCCCGATCAACGGCATATATGGATAAACCAGACGGACAACGATTTTGATGAACTGCTGCCAGTTGTAGCCGAAGATAGCCAGGCAATTTTCCACCTGTACTCTAATGGTCTCAAAACGCAGCGGGATGAATGGGTTTACGATTTTTCGCGGGAAGCGTTAGCCGCGCGTATGCGCTTTTTTGTGGACGTATACGAAGCTGCCCGCTGCAATCCTCAATATGCCGGCAAAATGCAGATCAAGTGGGATAGAGAACTCGACAAGTACCGGGAGCGCGGCATTGAAAAGGAGTTTGACGAAGCCTGTATTACCAGAGCATTTGACCGGCCCTTTGTAAAAACGTGGCTTTACTTTGATAGACACTTCAACGGCATGACTTATCAACTGCCGCATATGTTTCCAGTGAACCATGAAAATCTGGCAATCTGGTTCAAGGTAGGGCATGGCTGGCCGTTTTTTGCTGTCGCTGTAAATATCATTCCTAATTTGCTGCCGCAAAGCGGAAGTCAGGTTTTGCCACTCTACCGTTATGACGAGTGGGGCAACCGGCTGGACAATATCACCGATTGGGCGCTGGCGCAGTTTCGTGGGCATTACGGGGCGGCGGATGGGTTGGCGGCGGATGCCGGCAGGGAAATTGGCAGGCTGGACATTTTCCATTATGTTTACGCCGTGCTGCACGACCCGGCGTATCGCCAGAAGTACGCGCTCAACTTGAAGCGGGATTTTCCGCGCATTCCGTTTTACGCCGATTTCTGGCAGTGGGCGGCATGGGGGCAGGCGCTGCTGGAACTGCACCTCCATTACGAAACCATCGAACCGTACCCGCTGACGCGGCACGAAACGGACGCAGCGCAGACGCGGCAGGCGTATAAGGCAAAGCTGGCGGCGGACAAAGCCAACGGCGTGATCACCCTGGACACCCTCACCAGCCTCAGCGGCGTGCCCCCCACCGCCTGGGAATACAAACTCGGCAACCGCTCCGCCCTGGAATGGGTGCTGGACCGCTACAAAGAGCGCCCACCCAAAGACCCCACCATCCGCGAAAAGTTTAACACCTACCGCTTCCGCGACTACAAAGAAGAAGTCATCAAGCTGTTGGCGCAGGTCACAGCGGTGAGCGTGCAAACGATGGGGATTATTGACCAGATGAAGCAAGAGGCCAGAGAATAATCCGAATCATTGACGTGATAGACATTTTGCCGCGTGGACAGGCGTATCGGAGATGACGAAAATGCTCAATGATGTTCAATGACCGTCATCCCGATGTGGCCGCCTGAGATAGCGACATGGCCCATCCGGTAATCAGGCGGGCATCTTCGGGTGTTTTTTTCAGCCGCTCTTCCATTGCTTCGAGCACATCAGCATCGAAGTAACGGTGGCCACAGTTTGGACAGACCCATGCCGGCACATCCTCAAAAATAAACCACTGCCCCTGCCGCTGGCGGGCCACCGTAATCAGCTTTTTTTGCTGCGGCTGGTCGGTGTCACAGAATTCACACGGGTAATTGCGTTCGCTCATCATTGCACCTTCAATCCACCATATAAGCCGTGATGACAATTAACAACCTGCCATCGTCGCGAAAACGGCAAACCACATCAACTGGATTCTCAGCCACATCGCCGCGAATCGCGTAACGCGGCCCACGTGGATCATCTGTGTAAGTTGCATCCAGGTTGCCGTACAGCAGCACCGTCAGTATATCATCTAGGGTCAGATTATCCGCATCCGCCTCTTCCAGCGCATGATCGGTTATTTGATACTGCTTTTGCCGAACCGCCCGCCGAATGCGCCTGAGAATACCACTGCTCACGCTTCTTCCTCCTCAAACAAATCATCCCCTATCCTCCCTATTTTCAACCCATTGCCTGATTAGTGCAAGGTTGTTCTGGTTGTGCCCCTGACCAGGCAACCGGGTGTGATTCCGAACCCCTTCGACTAGCTCAGGGCGGGCTCTGAACCTATCGCAGGGGACAGCCTGAGGAATCCCTGCCGCCGTTGCCCATCAATTGTCTTGTCCTGTCAGGGCCGTTGGGATTCCTCGGAAGACCTCGGAGACTTCGGAATGACACGGGCAAACAGGGATTGTCATTCCGACCCTGAGCCTGCCGAAGGGGAGGAATCCCTACCGCTGCTGCCCGCCAGCCCCCTCAAAGCAAGACGCCAGGTTTTTCAAAAAAACCTGGCGTCTTGAGCTGGAAGCGTTACT
>CAZDSN010000712.1:0-2544 GCA_964507675.1 uncultured Ardenticatenaceae bacterium
TGAGCCAGACGCCTAAATTGCCCGCCGCCAGCAAATCGTACTGGCTGGATTGGCTGATAAGGGTAATCAGGGCGGCCAGCAGCAGCAGCCCCACGCCGATGAAGCCCAGGTGGAGGCTGCGGCGGGCAAACTGGTGATCCAGTTCTACCTCGGCGGTGGTCAGGTCGTCTACGTTCAGGATAGGGTTCCACAACAGCAGGCGAAAAGTAAACAGGCCCAACAGCAGGGCCGCGCCCGCCAGGCTGAACCAGCGAGTGGTCAGGGAGGCCAGGGTGGGACGGGGAGCAGTGGTGGTGGCCTGGCTCAGGCCGCTGCTGTTCACGCCCATGTGACCGGCGCCAACGCCAAAGGCAAAGATGCCGCTGGTGGTGTGGCCGTCTACCGCGGAAAGGACATTCCAACTGACGGTGTAACTGCCGTTGTTGAGGGGAGGCAGGGTGATCTGAACGCGGGTGTTGTCGCTGGCAGCGGGCGTCAGGGGCCCGGTTTCCAGGAATTGGCCGGTGGCGGAGAGAATCTGGACGCGGCTGAATGCCGGCACAATTGGCTCACTAAACGACATCTCCAACACCTCTGGTCCGATCTCCAGAATCTCGTTGGCTGCCGGCTTGGTGGCGGTAGGCACGGCGTGAGCCGCCGCCGGGCGCGCCCCCCACCAAATCCAGGCGCACAGAATAAGGGCCAGCCAGAACGTCGAATAACGCGAACGACGCGCCATAAAATGCTCCATCGGGAAAATAGGAGAGCCTGGCCTGGCCAGGCTCTCCGAACATGAATTTTTACTCTATGGTAATGGTGATGCTGTCGCCGTCTTGCAAGTCCTGGTGCTCTCCGTTAGCCAGAATCGCTTCTATCAGGTGTTCGCCTGGTTCCAGGCCGCGCAAGATAGTATCGTTGGCCGTGCCTGTGACCATGCCATAACTGACGCCATCCACGGTGACGTGCCAATGGTTGCCGTTTTCGCCGAGGGTAAAGTTAGTCACTTCTACTTCCACGACGATGCTGTCGCTGCTGGAGAAGGTTGCGCCCTCGGCGGGGGAGATGATCTGGATAACCGCGCCATTGTTGGGCACACGGGCTTCTTCCTCATGTTCCGCTTCGTCTTCGTGCTCATCACTGGTTAAGCCGTTGTCATGCTCATCAGTGGCGTCGCCGCCGCTGGTGGCGCGGCCGCAGGCGGCCGCAAAGAGAAGCAGGAAAAGAGCCAGGAGAAGGGTCAGGATCTTAGTTTGTTTCTTCATCATTTTACCTTTTACAATTTTAGCGACGGCGGCGGAGCAGGTTAATGCCGTTCAGGACAAGGCCGATGAGGCCGAGGGCAATGCCGGCAATAGCCAGCTTCTGCACCGTTTGGATTTCATCGGCCAACCCACCCAGCCGTTCCGCCAGGGTAACGTTGTCGGGAGGCGCCTCAGGAAATTGCAGGGCGCTGGCGGAAAGCACTTCTTCAGGCTCAATCACGCCGTTGATGTCTACGCCAGCCACGCTGCCCGTCAACAGTACCTCATATTGGCCGCGGACGGTGGGCAGAATGGGCATGCGGTAGTGGCCCGGTTCGCCCGTCGGCTCCAGATTACCCAGGAACGTGCGCCCGCCGTAGGAGAGTTGCAGCTTCAAGCCAGTTTCCAACCCGATGGCGGGGCGGCCACCTTCAGTGATTTCCATCACGATAGCGTTGCGCTCGCCCACGATGACGGGTTCAATTTCCCAGCCGGTGATGACGACATAGGGTCCAATTTCCGAGCGTTCATGCGCCAGAGCCGGGCGGGTAAACGAGCCAACTGCTCCCCCTAATAATAGGAAGAGCATTGTTGTAATTGCCAGCAAACGATGCAACCGTTTCATGGTTTCCTCCGCAAAGAGCCATCCACCAATGAGTTCCCGTTCCTGTGGGCCTGAGGCAGCATGGGTGGATGGGCTGACAAGTGACCTGGTTCTGTGAAAAACGGGAAGTTATTCTGAGACGGTCACAAAGTCTGAGCGTCAAATTTCTGGTGGAAATCTGAGCGCCAATAGTTAGTCAAATCGTATCTACTCACCGCAAAGACAACAAGGACGCCAAGATTCTCTGGTTTTTCTTTGTGTTCCTCGCGTCTTTGCGGTGAAATTCCAGAGAGGCTTAGTAGTTACCATCAAATCGTGTAAAAAGTGGGATAGGTCAGACAAGCCGGCGGGGCGGCGGCGTAGCCGGGGTAATGGCAGCGGAAGTGTGCGGCAGCGCCTCTTCTTGATAAACCTGCCCTGAGCGCCATAAACCGGCGGCAGGCGTTCTGGCGTGGCTGCGCCAGATTAAAAAGTCAGGAAACAGTTTGCCGCCAGCGTCGTTGTGCCGCCAATTCGCGTGACCATCTGTCGCCATTCCCTGGCCGGCAAAACCGATCTGGCCGGGATGGGGACATTGATTCAGAGAAATCAGTGAGGTAGTCACGACGCTGAAGGCGAGCAGCCATACAACAGGTTGTCGCATGGGGGGGTATTTTATCATAGGCAATGTATCTGACCACAGCAATTCTCAATTTGAATGGGTTTGCCCCTTTAGTTGGT
>CAZDSN010000713.1:0-2535 GCA_964507675.1 uncultured Ardenticatenaceae bacterium
TCCTGCCTATCCTGCAGCGGCTGCTTAAAGGCACGCTGCGCCATCCACGCGCCCTTATCCTGGCCCCCACCCGCGAACTGGCCGAGCAAATCCACCAGACCATTCTCGATCTGGGCCGCCAGACCCGCATCCGCAGCGTCACCGTCTACGGCGGCGTGGGCAAAGGCCCACAAGTGAACGCCCTGAAGCGGGGCGTGGAAATCGTGGTCGCCTGCCCTGGACGCCTGCTTGACCTGATGAGCGAGGGCCATATCAATTTGTCACAGGTGGAAGTATTGGTGCTGGACGAGGCCGACCGCATGTGCGACATGGGCTTTTTGCCCGACATTCGCCGCATTCTAAAGCAACTGCCGCAGCCACGCCAGACCCTTTTCTTCTCCGCCACCATGCCTGACGACATTCGCACGCTGGCTAACAGCATCTTGAATAAGCCGGCCACTGTGCAAATTGGCATGATAGCCCCGGCGCAAACCGTATCCCATGCCTTGTACCCTGTACCCGATGGACACAAGACGAAATTCCTGCTGACCATGTTGCAGCAAACGGCCACCGGGCGGGTGCTGGTCTTTACCCGCACCAAGCACCGGGCGCGCAATCTGGCGCGCGACCTGGAAAAACATGGGCATCGGGTGTCGGCGTTGCAAGGTAATATGACCCAAAACCGGCGACAGAACGCCATTGACGGATTCCGTCAGGGCAAGTACGACATCTTGGTAGCCACCGACATTGCGGCGCGGGGCATTGACGTATCCGAAATCTCGCACGTCATCAACTATGATATGCCCGACACGGTTGACGCCTACACCCACCGCATTGGCCGCACTGGCCGGGCGCACCAGACGGGCGAAGCGTATACCTTTATCGCTCAGGCGGATGAGCCGTTGGTACGGCAGATTGAACGGGCGCTAGGGGAAAGGATTGTGCGGCGGCAGCTAGAAGGCGTTGATTACACCGTGACCGCCGCCAGTGAACCCACCCGCAGCGAGAGCCGTCCAGCCCGTCCCACCCCCACCCGTCGCCCTGAGCGACAGCAGAATGGTTCAGGGCGACCAGGGAACCGGTCGCGCTCTGGGCGTTTCCAGAGCTAATTGGATTCTTCTCTCTGGGTTCGTAGCCGTAGCTTACTGAAGCGAGCTATGGCTGCGAACTTTCTGATTTTTGCCCCCCGACTTCTGCCCTCTATTTTCCTGTTTCCAATCCGCGCGTATACCAGGTTCCGCCGGGCCCGGTGTAGCTGCCACCTGCGCCCCAGATGACGTGGTTAAAGCCGTCGCTGCCCACTTCCAGTTCCAGATAATCGCCATACGGGAAAGTGTATCCAGCCCAATCTTTGTACGGCGCGCCGAAAAGCCGGTTGGAGAGGCGCACAGGCAGGCTCCACGTCTGCCCGCCATCCGTGGTGCGGCGATACCAGGTATTCCACCCCGTCAGGCTGCGGGCGCGGTCGTCCTGCCAGACGACGCGGAAGTCCCCCGGCAGGGGCCCGGCGGCAACGGCGGGAAAGGCGTTGTTGACGTCTATGTTCTGGCTGGAGATTTGCTGGCGTTCGCTCCAGGTGACGCCGCCGTCGTCAGAGGTGCGGACGTAAAGTTGTTGGGGGGCGCTGGCAGCGCTGCCGGCATGGTACGCAATCAAAACCGTACCCGCGCTGTCCACTGCCAACCCCATGGAGGGGCCAAAAAAGCCCAGGTAACACCCTTCAACCCAGTCGCATGGCGGCATCTCTGCCGATGTGTCCACCAGCTTCTGCTGCCAACTGACGCCGCCATCCGTGGAACGCAGCACATATAAGCGGCTGTTGCCCGTGTAGTCCGAGGTAAATGACGCTGCCGCCACATACACCGTGCCATCGGCAGCCACCGCGCCGCCGCTGTGGAACCAGTAGCGCAGCACCGTGCTGGTGCGCACGGGTGGGGCGAAGCTTTGCCCGCCATCGTGCGAGGCCGCCACATAGCTGGCGCGCGCATTAAAAGCCACGTATACGTCTGCGCCATCGGAGGAGATGATGAGCACGGGTTTGTCGGACCACTGCGGCGGCTGGTCGTCTTGCGGGGCGACTAAAATGGGCGCAGACCAGCTTTGCCCGCCGTCGGACGACTGCTGGTAGGTGACGCCGGGGATGTAGTCGTGCAGCCAGGCGACGTGAACTGTGCCATTGGCGTCTACGGCCACTTGCGGGTCGTTCTGGCTGCGCCAGCTTTGCGCCAGGAACTGGTCTGGCTCCCAGGTAGCGCCGCCGTCCAGCGAGCGGCGAAAGATCAGGGCGGGCAGCGGGCAGTCGGGGCAGGGCGGCGGCCCATTGTAGCGGGTGGTCATCTGGTAGATGACGCCGCTGTTGGGGTCTACGGCTACCGCCGGCTCCCAGTCGTCATGCCCGCTCCAGCGCCGTTCCAGGTCGAATCCGTCTGGCTGGCGTTGGGCGGGTTCTGCCGGCAATGCCGGCAGCGCCTCCCCCACCCGTCCCGGCTCCTTACGCGCTTCCGTCGCTTCCAGCCGCACCGTTGGCGCATGCGCCAGCGCCCACACCCCCACGCC
>CAZDSN010000714.1:0-2527 GCA_964507675.1 uncultured Ardenticatenaceae bacterium
GCGGGGGTTATGTCCAGTAGAAATTCAATTTCCCTCTGTTCCACTCATCAAAAGGAGAATACCGTGAATAGTAAAATGCTCACCATTGTTCTGACCCTGGCAACAGCCATCATTCATCTTTATATGGGAATCTCGTACATGCAGTTTGGGGGATCGCAGCCGCCTTTGTTTATCCTGAACGGCATAGGCTATCTGGCGCTGCTGGCGGGTTTATATTTTATTCCCCAGTTGGCGGCGCAGCGCGGTCTGATTCGTTATGCCTTAATGGGCTTTGCGGCAGTGACGATTGTGGCTTACTTTGTGGTCAATGGCGAGCCGTTCAACAGTGTGCTGGGATTGGTGACCAAGGCTATTGAACTGGTGTTGATTATTACGTTGTGGATGGGGCGCGGGTCGTAAATGAAGAGATAAGGGAGGAAGCTTGCGTTTCATGCCTGGCGGCGGCGGCGTTAGCTGCGCCGAACGGTGTGCCCCGTGAGGGTGTATAGCCATGCGCCCTCACGGGGAAAACAGGACGCCGCCGGGCGCCGATGGATACGGATGAAACATCCGCCTGCATCACCGGCGAAATCCGTGATTGTTTTCCAGCAATTCTAAATTCAGGTTGCCTACACCGCCGGTTGAAATCGGCGGCTACGACAAAAAACGCGCTTCAGTGTGTTTCCTGCACCAGCCTATGAATGAATTCATAGGCGGTGGCAGTCAAATTAAGAATTACTGATTGTTTTCATTGGCACCACAGCGAGCAGTTAGGGTAAAATGGCGGGGAGCGTTCCAGTTTACTTCACAAGCCAAAAGGTTTTGTATAATTGTGGGTATGGATACCGACAATAATCATGAACAGCGTTTTCGGATTACGGGCATGGACTGCGCCAACTGCGCGGCGACCCTGGAAAAGGGCGTGGGGCACCTAGATGGCGTAAGCGCCTGCACGGTTAACTTTGCCACAGAAATGATGAAGGTGGAAGGCGCGGTCACAGCAACGGCGGTGACAGCGCGGGTGCGGGCGTTGGGGTATGACGTGGCTGCGCCCAACATGGCTGTGTCCGGCAGTGTCAAGGAGGATCGCCCAAGCGCTGCGCCTCATTTTCTGGCCTATATGTGGCAGCAAACGGAGACACGGCTGGCGCTGTTGGGGGCGTTGCTGATCCTGCCGGGACTGCTGTTCAACGAACTGCTGCCTTTTCTGGGTTGGGAACATCCCCTGCTGCATTTGACATCGGTGGCGGCAATGGTTGTCGCGGGGTATCCGATTGCCGGCAGCGCCTGGCGCTCACTCAAAATAAATCATGACATTAACATCAACGTGTTGATGACCATTGCCAGCCTGGGAGCGCTGGCGATTGGGGCATATACGGAAGGGGGGCTGGTGATGGTGTTGTTTGCCATTGGCGAGGCGCTGGAAGGATTTACGGCGCAGCGGGCGCGAGCGGCGATCCGCACGCTAATGGCCGTGGCTCCTCAGGAGGCCACGCGCCGTCACGTTTGCCTGGATTGCGCCGAACATTTAGGGCAGGCTGGTTACACCGGCGGTCTCTGCCCGTTTTGCCCGCCAGAGGAACAGCGCGTGCCGGTGGCGGCGCTGGCGGTGGGGGATGAGATAGTGGTAAAGCCAGGGGAGCGCATCCCCATGGACGGGGAAATTCTCAGCGGGGCGTCCAGCATCAATCAAGCGCCCATTACGGGGGAGAGTATGCCTGTGGCCAAGGGGCGTGGGGATGGGGTTTATGCCGGCACAATCAACCTCCACGGCGCCCTGATTCTTCGCGTCACCCACCTGGCTGCCGATAATACCATCAGCCGCATTATTCAGATGGTGGAAGAGGCGCAGGAAAAGCGCGCGCCCGCGCAGCGCCTGGTAGACCGCTTCGCCCGCATTTATACGCCGGCCGTGGTGGTGCTGGCGCTGCTGATTGCGATTATTCCCCCGCTCGTTTGGGGGCAACCCTTCCTCAACCCGGACGCGACTACCACCGGCTGGCTGTACCGCGCCCTAGCGCTGCTGGTGGTGGCCTGCCCTTGCGCGCTGGTCATCAGTACCCCTGTCAGCCTGATCAGCGCCATCAGCAACGCCGCTCGTCACGGCGTGCTTATTAAAGGAGGCGCCTTTCTGGAAGCGCTGGCCGGGGTGCGCGCCGTGGCTTTTGATAAGACGGGGACGTTGACTGCCGGCAAACCGGCTGTGGTCAGGGTGCAATCAGTAGCCTGCCAGAATCCACAAGGGGCGTGCGAACCGTGCGATGATTTGCTGGCCCTGGCCAGCGCCGTGGAGCAGCGCAGCGAACATCCAATGGCTTACGCTTTGGTGCAGGCCTCGGCGGCGCGCGGCGTGCAGCACCGCTACAGCGCGGACGACGTGACAGCGCTGGTGGGACGCGGGGTGCGCGGTCAGGTGAATGGGCAGGCGGTGACGGTGGGCAGCCACGCTTTCTTCGATACGGCGCAACCGCATCGAGAATTAGTTTTCCTGGCAGCGCAGACGGCAGGGTCCAACTGGCAGACGCCGCTGTTGGTCAGCTCCGGGACA
>CAZDSN010000715.1:0-2524 GCA_964507675.1 uncultured Ardenticatenaceae bacterium
AGCCTGGTGTTGGCTTATCGGGAAGGCGTCATGCTCAACGCGCCTAACACGATTTCCAGTGAAGATGACAATGAACTGGCTGCCCAGATTCAGAGTAACCCTGACGTCATTGGTTTCTTCGGCAGTGCCTACTACCAGCAATACCGCGACAGTCTAAAAGCGCTGACTATTGACGGCGCGGCTCCCACCGCCGCGGCCACCGAGGATGGTCGTTATCCGCTGGCCCGCCCTCTCTATCTGTATACGACTCAGGAAACGCTGCAAGCAAAGCCAGAAGTCGCCGCCTTCATCCAGTATTATCTGGCGCACGTTCATGAAGCGATCACGGACGCGGGTTACTTTCCGGCCAGCGCGGATGCCTTGCAAGCGGCGCAGCAACTACTGAGCGAAAATGCCTCACCTCCGGCTGCGCCAGATCAGTTGTCCGGGGAGTTGATCATTGCCGGCAGTTCCACCCTGTTTCCCCTCTCGCAGCGCCTGCTAGCAGGTTTTACCGCCGACGGCTACCAGGGACAGGCAACCCTGGAAAGCAGCGGCAGCAGCGCCGGTTTGCGTCAGCTATGCGTCGAGGGCAGCATTGATATTGCCAACGCCAGCCGCCCCATCAATCAGGCAGAGTTTGAGGCCTGCCGCAGCCAAAACCGTACGCCGGTGCAGATTCCCGTGGGCACAGACGCCCTGGTTGTCGTGGTCAGCCAACAGAACAACTTCTTGACTGATGTGACCACCGAACAACTGCGCCGCATTTTCAGCGGCGCGGCTGCCTGGTCAGATGTAGACCCTGACTGGCCCGATGAACCCATCCTGCGCGCCATTCCCGGCGCGGATAGCGGCACGCTGGGCTTCTTTGCCGCGAGCGTGTTTGCCGAAAAACTGGCAGACCTGCCCCACGAGGAACTGGTGAACATCCTGGCCGCCAACATCTCCAACGGGTTGGGGCGGCGCTTCGAACGAGAACAGCGCTTTTATGATGACCGGCTGGTCTTTGAGCAGGAAGCCGTCTTTGCTGAGGTATGCACCCGCGCCGAGCCTGCCCCGGCATGTGACCTGCCCGCGCGCACGCCGGCCAACGTTTACAATCTCGTTTTGGAGCGCGTGGTGCAACCGCAAGTACAACAAACCTGGAGCCTGGCCGATTCCGTTTTCCGCCGGGCGCAGGTGTTGGTAGAAGCCCAGCAAAACTATCCCAACGCCACGGTGGAGTTCCGCTCCTGGCTGACGCCCCAGTTTTTGACTAATGCACAATCCAGCGAGGCAGAATTTGCCGGGGTGCGCACAGCTTTTCTGGGGTCATTGTGGACCATTGGCATCACCATTTTGTTCTCGTTTCCCATTGGCGTGGGCGCAGCTATTTATCTGGAAGAATATGCCGGCGACAACTTTCTCAACAGCCTGATCAAAACCAATATTAACAACCTGGCCGGCGTGCCTTCTATCATTTATGGTATGTTGGGGCTGGCTATTTTCGTGCGCATGTTGGAGCCAATCAGCAGCGGCGCGGCCCTGGGGGTGGTGGGGGACAGCAGCACCGCCAACGGTCGCACCATCTTTTCTGCGGGGCTGACCCTGGGTCTGCTCATTCTGCCGATTATCATTATCAGCGCGCAAGAAGCCATTCGCGCTGTGCCCAGTTCGCTGCGGCAGGCCAGCCTGGGGCTGGGGGCTACCAAGTGGCAAACGATCTGGCACCACGTGCTGCCCAATGCCTTCTCCGGCATCCTGACGGGCACAATCCTGGCCATGTCCCGCGCCATTGGCGAAACCGCGCCACTGGTCGTGGTGGGAGCGTCTACCTTTATCACCGTGGATCCCAGCGGGCCTTTTTCTAAGTTCACCACCCTGCCTATTCAAATCTACCAATGGACGCTGCGGCCACAAGATGAATTCCGCAACATTGCGGCAGCGGCCATTATTGTGCTGCTGGTTATGTTAATTGCGCTGAATGCCAGCGCCGTCATCTTGCGCAACCGGTACGCGCGGAGGAGCACATGACTCCCAAAACCTACGCGGCTAAAAGTGGCAAATACGCCATCGAAGCCCACCATATGCACATTTATTACGGCCCTTTTCTGGCCGTCAAAGAGATCAACCTTAAATTCCACAGCCGGGCGATCACGGCCTTGATTGGCCCCTCTGGCTGCGGCAAGAGCACAGTACTGCGCGCCTTTAATCGCATGAACGACCTGGTGCCCATTGCCCGCACGGAAGGAGAAGTGATATTCCAGGGGCGCAACATTTACGCGGCGGACATTGACCCCGTTGAAGTGCGGCGGCGGATCGGCATGGTGTTTCAAAAGCCCAATCCGTTTCCCAAAAGTATTTATGAAAATGTGGCCTGGGGGGCGCGAATAAACGGCTTTAAGGGGGATATGGACGAACTGGTGGAGCAGTCGCTGCGCCAGGCGGCTCTGTGGGATGAGGTAAAAGACAAGCTGGGACAGAGTGGGCTGTCTCTGTCCGGTGGGCAGCAGCAGCGGCTGTGCATTGCCCGCGCCCTGGCCGTCAAACCGGAAATTATTCTGAT
>CAZDSN010000716.1:0-2517 GCA_964507675.1 uncultured Ardenticatenaceae bacterium
GACCTCTTACCCGCCTTTTCAATTTTCGCCCGATGGACACTGGTTAACGCTGATCACGTACCAACGCTTGAATGAGGCAGTTACCCAACTCCGCCTGTACGATCTGACAGATTCAGCCGGCGCTGGTCAGGTCATTGCCAGAGGAGATTACGTGGCCTACGACTGGTCAGCAGATGGGCAATGGCTGGCTGTTTATAGTGACGGTCGTCTGTACGCGCTGGCGCCATCGTTTGGGTATGAACGGCTATACGTGCCCGGCGAAAGCGAGTGCCACGATGTGGTCTGGCAACAGTAACCGCTTAGCGAGGTATGAGGTATGAGCTTTGACTGGCAGGTTGACGAAGAAGCGCAGTGGGAACGGGATGCCGGCACAGGAAAGCAAACCAGGCGCGCCCCGCGGCGGGGATTCCGTCACTGGATAGCGGCAGCGGCCATCACAGTGGTGATTGGCGTCTTCGGCAGCATCCAACTCGTGCAGCGGGTGGGGCAGGTCAACACCGACCTGGGGCAGGCGATACAGGCCGCGTTTTCTCTCTCCCTCACAGCCATCCAGCAGCAGGACCTGGAACTATGGTTAACATTGGTGGATAAATCCAGCGACCTGGAATGGCGTCGCCACGAAGAATCGCTGCTGCAAGCGGGCGCGCTTTATGACCGGCGGGCCTGGGGATTGTCCCTGATGCCAGGTTCGGAAAGCGTGGGGGACATTACGCTGTCGCCTGATCTGACCCAGGCGGAACTGCCATTTACAGCCGCTTACCAGACGCTCAATGGCCAGACGATCGTCCTGGAACACATTATTCATTACGAACAGCGCCATGAACAATGGCTGCGCACCGAAGCCAAGACGGACTTTTGGGGGGAAATGAGCACTCAGGAAGGGCGATGGCTGATGTTAACTTATCCAGGGCGAGATGAGGCCGTCGCCGTTCGCCTGACCGCCGATCTGGACGCGCTGCTGCAAAGGTTGTGCTCTGCCCCAGATGGTTTTAACTGCCTGCCAGAAACCTATTTCACGGTCACGCTTAGCGCGGACGCCTTGAGTCTGGTGAGCACCCTGGTGCCGGAAAGAACGGTCAACGTGCAGCGGCTGCCTACCGGGCGGCTGCTGCTGCCAGCACCCAGCCTGCTGGGATACCCCACTGACGAAGCCGCCTACCAGGTCATCTACCAGAGCTATGCGCGCCAGATGGTTACACATCTGTTCGAGCGCGTTTATCGCTGGCGCTACGGCAGCACGCCTGTTTTTTATGATGCGGCTTACGGGGCTGAGTTGCAACGGCTGGATCTGCTGCCCACGCCAGCGGCTCCGGCTACCCTGCCTGCCGGCAATGCGCTGCCGGCAGCTTCTGTGCAACTTCTATGCGAAACAAAGTGGACGGGGGCCAGTCTGTACCGTTTGTCGCTGCCCGATGGGGCATGGCAGGCGGAAATGCCGGCAGAACGTTTTGTGGGATTGCGGGACATTGAAAACCAGGCGGGCGTCATTCTGCTGCAGCCAAACGAGGAAGGAAGCGCCCGTGGCCGGGCGCGGCTTTCGCTGTGGCGGCAAAACCAACTCATTCCGCTTTCTGACCTGTTTCCAGAGCCAACTATTCTGATCATCTCTGGGGCCACCACAGCCGACGGCAGCCGCCTGCTGGTCTATTTTGGCGGCGCAGGCAGAACGAGCGACCATTTTGGCACCATTGATCTGGACAGATGCAGCCCGCAGCAATGCGCCGTGGAGACGCTGCCCTACACGGAAACCTTTGCCCCGGATGGTCGCCACGCTATAGCCGCCCAACCATTCGACAATGCCTTGCAGTTGGTCAGCGTAGACGGCGCGCTCAACCATGACCTGGGACATGGCTACGCCACTTTCTGGCTGGACAGCAATACCTTTGGCTTTTTGCAGACAGACGGCATCCTGGACAATCTGGAATCGAACTTGACCCTGGGGCGCGTGGACACACTTGAACAGCAAGTGGTCCTATCTTACGCCGATTTGCAGGCAGCTTTGCTGCCGCAATCCAATGCCCAGGCGGAACTGGTAGGCATCTTAACGAGGGTGCTGTCTGCCAGCCAGGTATTGCTTATTGGTCTGTCAGACCTGCATGCGCCGGCAGGTTCTATGCACATGGCGGTGTATGACGCGCCCACCAACCGGCTGACGCCCATAGCCAACCGCCCCACTTCCCGCCAACTATTGGTCGCGCCAGGGGGCGAGCGGCTGTTGTCCCACGAATTGGGTTCCGATTTCTTGCAGCAGTGGTTATACGTCTATGATTTCAGTCAAAGTCAAGAACAGATTGTGCCGCTGTCGCCCAAACCTGCTTTTACGGTCGGGCAAACGATGGATTACGGCTGGTCAGCCGATGGGGATTGGCTGCTGTTGCTAGACAGCGGGGTGCTACACTTTATCGCTCCCGCTCAGGAAATTCATTACAGGCTGCAGCCCCCTGTTCCGGGCTGCACCTACGCCGCCGATCCGGTCTATGCCGACCCTGACCGTTTCTTCGGCAATACCTATCCCAC
>CAZDSN010000717.1:0-2513 GCA_964507675.1 uncultured Ardenticatenaceae bacterium
GTTGGATGATGCCGCCGCCCGCGACAAAATGGGCGGTATGTTTGAAACGAAACTGCTGCTGGCCTGTGGGCGGGCAGCGGAATTGGGTCAGGTGAGCGCCCCCACCACACCTGCCATTGCCGCGCTGTTTGCCGGCATTGATGTTCAGGTAAATAACTCGACGGGTGAAACGGGAACAGCTACCACGCAGAGTGAAACTACCATCGCCGTCAACCCGAACACGGGCACGATCTGTTCAGGCTACAACGACGGCTACAGCGGCGTCGTTCAGGGTCTGGGCTATACAGGCTTCAGTCGCTCCACGGATGGCGGCGCCACCTTTGTAGATGGCGGCGCTTTGGGCAACCGCTCTTTTGGCGATCCTGGCCTCGTCTGGCGCAAGTCGGACGGTTATTTCTATTTCTCCGCTTTGGACCAGAGCGGTCTGGGTATCTGGCGCTCCACCGATGACTGCGCCACGTTCCAGTTTTACGCCTTGATGCACAGCGGCGGCGGCGACGATAAAGAACTTATCGCCGTGGATAACAACCAGACCAGCCCGTACTATGGTCGCATCTACAATGCGTGGACCGACTTCAATGCGGGTGAGCGTATTTATGTCAATTACTCAGACAATGGCCTCAACTGGTCAACCCCGGTAGCCGTCAGTGGCGTCGGGATTGACGTGCAGGGCGCCTGGCCCACAGTGGCTCCTAACGGGGACGTTTACGTTGGCTGGGTACGCTGGAACCCGTATTATTCAGGCCCTATTGACGCCGAAGTCGTGCGCTCTACCAACGGCGGCGCCACGTTCAGCCTGATCGCTTACCCTATGACGGGTAAGGTCAACCCGCGGGCGGCTGCACCCACCACTTCTTGCGGGCGCCCTGCCTTGAACGGCAACATCCGGTATCTACCCTCGCCGCAGGTAGCGGTCAGCCCCAATGGTGATTTACACGCTGTCTATTCCTATGACCCGGATGGTTACAACACGGGCGACGTGATCAATGTCTATTACCGTCGCTCAACCGACGACGGCGCTACCTGGGGGCCGGAAGTGCTGTTGAATGACGATGGCACGACCCGCGACCAGTATCAACCCACTTTAAGCGTAGGCCCGTCTGGCCGCATCGTCACAGGCTGGTATGACCGCCGCAATGATGCCGGCAACCTGCTGTACCAATACTATGCGCGCATCTCGGAAGATGGCGGCGCTACCTGGCAGCCCAGTATAGCTGTCGCCGACGTGCAGTCACCTGTCTATCTGGACCCGAACCTGGCTACCTGTTACCATGGCGACTACGATACCCAGACGCAGACGGCGGCCTTTGCGTACATTCAATGGTCGGATGACCGCAACATCGTCAGTGGGCATCCAGACCCGGACGTTTGGTTCGATCAAGAGCCGTTCTCGCCTGACTTCACCCTGGATGTCGCTCCGGCCAGTCGGGATGTCTGTGTACCCGCCAACGCGGCCTACGGAGTCACCATAGGTCAGATTCTGGGCTACACGGACCCCGTTACGTTGAGCGCCAGTGGCGTACCCGTGGGTTACAATGCCTACTTCAGCACCAATCCGGTCATCCCGCCTGGAACCAGTAACATGGTTTTGGCTGGAGCAAGTGCGTCTGCCGGCAGTTACACGATTGATGTGACTGGCACGGCCATAACAAGTACGCATACCGCCTCGGTAAACCTGAATCTGTACACGGCTGCGCCTGGCGCTGCCGCCCTGGTCTACCCTGGAGCCAATCAACAAAATATACCGCTGGCCCCAACTTTTGATTGGGATGCTGCTGCGCAAGGTTTGCAGTATCTGGTGGTAGTGAAAAACATTACCACAGGCCAACTGCGCTACGCAGTAACGCCGGATACCAGCTATATGTTCGATACGCCATTGGATCCGCTGGCCATTTACGTCTGGTCAGTGCGTTCCTACAATGCCTGCGGTGCGGGTTCCTTCGCGGCCCCGCGCTTCTTCCGCACGCAAGACATTCCACCGATCTTGTTGGTGGACGATGATGACAACGCGCCCGATGTGCGCGCCACGTACACGGCTGTCCTTGATGGTCTGGGCCTCACTTACGACATTTGGGATACGGCCAACAGCGACAACGAGCCGCCAGCGGCTACCTTGCAGCAGTATGACGTAGTCATCTGGTTCACGGGTGACGAGTTTGGCGGCGCAGCTGGCCCAGGCGCGGCCGGGGAAACGGCACTGGCGACGTACTTGAGCGCGAATGTGAGTGGATGTCTCTTCATCAGCGGCCAGGACTACGTATACGACCGCGGCATCACAGCCTTCATGCAGACGTACCTGGGTCTGGCTTCGGCCACCAGCGACGTGTCGCAGGCGACAGTTACCGGTGTAGGCACAGTCTATGGCGGCCTTGGCCCCTACACCCTGGCCTACCCGTTTACTAACTACAGCGATATTCTGAATCCGGCCGCAGGTGCGGAAACGGCGTTCAACGGCAATCAGGGTAGCGCTGCTCTCGACAAGGCAGGCGCCACGTACAAGACGACTTTCTGGG
>CAZDSN010000718.1:0-2512 GCA_964507675.1 uncultured Ardenticatenaceae bacterium
CGAGCCAGGCCAGGCAGTCTGGCAGCAGCGGTGAGCCGGTGACGGCTGTGTGTACGTCAATGCCGGCAAAACGGTCTTTCACTTCCGGCTGCATGCCGGCAAAACGCTGCCCCCAATCGAGCTGATCCGCGCTGAGCAAGTTAACCGAGAAAGCGCCATATTCGCTGATAGCCTTGTGTGTAAACAGGTGCTTGCCAAAACACACCAGGACCAACGGCGGGTCCAGGCTGAGACTGGCAAAGGAACTGGCCGTGACGCCAATGCGGTGCTCCTGGTACATCGTGGTCACAACTGTGACCCCAGAGGCAAACTGAGCGAGCGCTTTCTTAAATTCGTTGGGGTTTACCACAGTTACTTCTACCTTTTGTATGACAGACTAGAAAGACCCCGATTATAACCTGGGAGGGTCATTTAGAAAATTTTGCAGTGGGGAGCATCTCAGTCTGGTGGGGCGCAGGCAGCCTGCCCTTTATCCCCCAATATGAAATGCATCTGCTGCGGGAATCAGCGCGTAGACTTTGACATCTACCCCTGGCGACATCAGCACGTAATCGGGTGGACGATCCGGCGGCGCAAAACCCGCTTTGGTCAGCAGCGCGCCGTCCCATTTTGTCAAACTGGCGGGCTGGACAGGATAAGGAGTGTGGTATACCTGCCCGCAGGCCAGTCCGTTCCGGGTTTGGGCAAACAGGATGTACCGCTCCACCAGGAAGAATGCCAGCGTATCCGGCTGCGCCTGATACAGGCTCCCCTGTGGCTGGTAGTGAAACACAGAAGTATTGCTTTGAGCGTCGCGCCGCTCTGTTTCATACTGCGTGATACCTGCCGGGCGCGAGGCTTTCATGCGGGCATGATAGTAGGGCAGCTTGAAGAACGTGCGGGCGATATAGACAGCCAGCCACTGGCTGGCATCCAGCGAATAGAACCAGACGCCGGGCGTGCCATTTTCGTCGTAGACGTAGGTGCGGACATTGGTCTCCAGGAAGTTGGAGATGCCGGCAACCGCTGGCAAAAAACGGGGCCGGATGTCGCGCATAAAAAAAGGCACCAGCCCCAGATATGCGCTGCCGGCGAAGGTATCCACAAACAACCCGGGCGGCAGTGTCGCCTGAATGATGGCCGGTTCCACCTGCCAATGCAGAAACAACAGGTCACGCCATTTTTGATACATGACCGGTTTCCGCCGCCGCGGTTCTTCCCGCCAATACAGGCGGTCTGCTAGAGTAGGAAGGCTCATGGGTGATCAGCCCAGCCTGGTCCAACCTTCACGATTGGACCAGGCTGGAAACTTCATGGTTGCCGGGACAACGGCGGTTGATTACGGGATCGTAACCGATTTGCTTAAGACGCTGTTCTCGGCGTCGAAGAGGTAACCCGCCTTCACAATGTCTGTGATGGTAATGGTGTACATGCCGGTGGACATGCTGCCTGTCTGAAACCAGACCGTGCCGTTGGCCGCCGTTGTACCTATCTGATCCGCGGTTGTGCCATTGGGTTTTGTCCAGGTCACATGGACCTCAGCCCCAGGAACGGCGGCATTATTGTTGTCGCGCACCAGCACCACGCCGCGTGCCACCACAAACGAGCCGACCTGCTGCCCCCACAAGCCAATACCTGCCGACCGCATCGTTTGCCCGCCGGTAACTGTCAGGGTCAAGGGGTAGGTGACTACCGGCGTGTCTGGGTCATTGCTGGTGATGAGCAAGTTGCCCGCGTAACTGCCGGCAGCCAGCCCGGTAGCGTCAAACGTCACCGAAACCATGTCAGATTGCCCACCGGCGGTGACGCCGCTCACCGGCGTCACGCTGGCCCAGGAAATCCCGTCGGCGCCCGAGTTTTCAGTGACACGGTAGATGGTGCCGTTGGAGATGTTGGCTGCATATAGTTCGCCGCTGTTGTCTTCCCCAAACGAGACGATGCCAAAGCCTGTCAAGCTGGGGTAACTGTACGAATTCCAGCCGCCATTGCCATCGGCTAGCAGACTCCAGAAGCTGCCGCTGCAGTAGTCGGCAAACAGATAATGCCCAAACATAGCCGGGTAGGCAGCGCCCCGATACCGGTAGCCGCCGGACACAGAGCACCCTGAGCCGTGACTATACTCAAAGATAGGCGCATCGTAAGCGTTATACGGCTGGCATCCTGTCGTATTGTAAGCGTGTGTGCCTTCATAGCAGCGCCAGCCATAGTTCTCGCCGCCGCCGCTGCTGGCTGGTTGGAAGTCAATCTCTTCCCAGTTATTCTGGCCCACGTCGGCAATGAACAGGTCATTGGTGATCCGATCAAAGCTGAAGCGCCACGGGTTACGCGTACCTGACGCCCAGATTTCATCGAGCGTGTTCGGATCATTGACAAACGGGTTATCTGGGGGAATCGCGTAAGGATTGCCGTTGTCTACGTCAATACGCAGCATCTTGCCCAGCAAGTTCTGCGGGTTTTGTGCCCGGTTTCCTGGATCACCCGAGCTGCCGCCATCCCCCATGCCAATGTACAGGTAGCCGTCGCTGCCAAAATG
>CAZDSN010000719.1:0-2511 GCA_964507675.1 uncultured Ardenticatenaceae bacterium
TACCCAAACCCCGCCAAATCCCGAAGAACCCCAAAATCTGCGTCATCTGCGAAATCCTGATTATTTCCATCCATCCCTTCGGCAAGCCCAGAGCTTGCCCTGAGCCTGTCGCAGGGACAGGCTGTGGTGCGCCCCGCTCATGGGAACTCGCCCGCACAACTGAAACACCGCGTGGCATAGCTTGCCGTCCATTTGGGTGTATAGTATCCTTACTGGCACAGTTTTGGCAGCCTGCTTTGCATTCCCCATAACAAGTGCCCGGCCGGCGCAATGTGCGCGTTTCGTCTTTTCTTGTCTATGCGAAAAACTGCTACGAACCGCTGACATCCCACTTCTCCCCATAGGATTTTGTATGATTAAAATGATTGATACCCAAGAAATGGAAGTTTTCAATAACATTGTGGAAACCATTGGCAATACGCCCCTGGTACGCATCAATTCTGTCGCCGCCGATCTCCCCTGCACCGTACTGGCCAAGGTGGAGTTCTTCAACCCCGGCGGCTCAGTCAAGGACCGCATCGGCTTCCCCATCATCGAAGATGCGGAGCGCAGCGGGCGGCTAAAACCCGGCGGCACCATTGTGGAATCCACATCCGGCAATACAGGCGTCGGCCTGGCTATTGCCGCGGCGATTAAAGGGTATAAAACGATTTTCGTCATGCCCGACAAAATGTCGCAAGAAAAAATATTGCTGCTGCGCGCCTTTGGGGCGCGGGTGGTGATGACCCCCACCGCCGTCGAACCCGACGATCCCCGCAGCTACTACAAGGTGGCCGAACGGCTGGTCGCCGAAACGCCCAACGCCATCCTGGCCAACCAATACCACAATCCGGTCAATCCCCAAGCCCACTATGAATCCACCGCGCCGGAACTGTGGCGGCAAACTGCCGGCAGAATCACCCACTTCGTTGCCGGCATGGGCACGGGCGGCACCATCAGCGGCATCGGGCGCTACCTTAAAGAGCAGAACCCCAACGTGCAAATCATCGGCGTAGATCCGATTGGCTCTATCCTCTACGAACTACACCGCAGCGGCCAATATACGAAAGCAGAGAGCTATAAGGTAGAGGGCATTGGCGAAGATTTCCTACCTGGCACCACCGACCTGGACGTCGTTGACAACATCATCCAGGTAAACGACCGCGAGAGTTTCCTCATGGCCCGCCGCCTGGTGCGGGAAGAAGGGCTCTTCGTGGGCGGTTCGTGCGGCTCCGCTATGGCCGGCGCCGTCAAATACGCCCGCGCCCACAACCTGGGACCAGATGACGTGATGGTGGTGCTGCTCCCCGACTCCGGCTCCCGCTACTTGAGCAAATTCCTGGACGATGAGTGGATGCGCGAAAACGGCTTCCTGGAAAGCGCCTGGGTAGACTCCCGCGCTCAAGACGTCAACGCCGCCAAGAGCCTGACCGAAATCATCGCCGTACACCCCACCGATTTAATGATGGACGTGGTAAGCGTTTTCAAACGCCACAGCATCTCCCAGGCCCCCGTCGTAGACGCCCATGGCAAACTGTTGGGCATCGTGCGCGAAGTAGACCTGCTCATGCACATGCTCACCGCCGGCCACACCCACACCCCAGACGAAACCATCGAAGCCGTCATAGACCCCAACGTCACCACCGTCCGCCCCAACGCCCCCCTGGAATCCCTCATCGGCATCTTTGGCCACACCGACGTCGTCGTCATCTCCTCCGGCGCCCAACCCGAAGGCATCCTCACCAAAATAGACATCCTCGACTACCTGGCCTCCCAACACCTCCAGTAGGGGCGTATAGCATACGCCCGTATTGTGCTGTGCATACGCCCGTATTGTGCTGTGCATACGCCCGTATTGTGCTGTGCATACGCCCCTATTGTGCATACGCCCCGCGTCGCATACGCCCATACCCCCCTGGTATGGGCGTATTGCATATGCCCCGTATCACCCACGCCTGGTAGGGGCCTACTGCATTCGCCCGTTTTCCCCGCCTGGGCGGGTCTCCCACCCGCCCACTCTTTCCTCCCCCATCCACAAATACAAATCCCGCCCCGTAAAGGGAACAGCGCCGCAACAGGAAGCGGCGCCTCATTAGTCGTTCAACAATTCACAAATTCACCCATTAATTATTTCTGGTTCTTTGGGATCTCATGGGGTTGACAGCATATATGGGGGTCAGGCAAAAAAGCGCCGATACCCATTCAGGTCAAGCCACAGACGGCGAAACAGGCTATCAACTCGCTTGAGACCATAAGAGCGCCTGGTGACCGTTTTCAATTTATTGTTGACCCCTTCGACAAATACACTGCTGGCACGCTGGTCAAAGTAGTTGGCGATTTCGTCCAGATGGTGGCCCAGGGTTTTCAGAAACTTGTTAAAACAGGTGACCCCGCTGCGGGTCACTTTCGCCGCCCACTTTTCCAAACGTTGGCGACCATCGGCTAAGCTCAACCTGGTATTGAAGATGGCTGTCAACTCTTCACGCAGCGTGTAAGCCTGATGCAGGTGTGGCGAGTGTTGGAAAAGGCGGC
>CAZDSN010000720.1:0-2501 GCA_964507675.1 uncultured Ardenticatenaceae bacterium
TTGTAGACGGCTACCTGAACCCTCAGGCGGGTTACGCCGAAAGTGGGCGCGTGGTCGAAGCCTTGCTCCGCCTGGCGCAAGATTTGGGCGTCGCCCTGCACGCTAACGCCGCCGCCAGCCGCCTGCTGCACAGCGGCAGCCGCATTACGGGCGTGCAAACCGGCCAAGGCGCTTCCTTTTGGGGCGATCACGTCGTCGTCGCCGCCGGCGCCTGGACGCCCTTGCTCGTTCCCGACCTGGCCCCCGTTATGGTGGCCGTGGGCCAGCCCGTCTTCCACTTGAAAGCGCCCAAGCCCAACCTGTTCCAGCCCCCCAACTTTGCCGTCTTTGCCGCCGACATTAGCCAGACAGGCTGGTATGGCTTCCCCTGGCATCCCCAGGCCCAAATCGTCAAAATCGCCAACCACGGTGTAGGCCGCCGCGTCCATCCCGCGCACGACGCGCGCCAGGTTAGCAGCGAAGACATCCAATTCCTGCGCTCTTTCCTCACCGAATCGCTGCCTATGCTGGCCGAAGCGCCCATTGTCTACACCCGCCTCTGTCTTTACTGCGACACGCTGGATGAGCATTTCTGGATTGACCGCCACCCTGGCTATTCGGGTCTGACCGTTTCCGCCGGCGGCAGCGGCCACGCCTTCAAATTCGCCCCCCTGTTAGGCAGCCTGACTGCCGACGCCGTAGAAGGCAAGTCTAACCCATTTGGGGCGCGTTTCCGCTGGCGCGAGCTGGGGCAGGACACCCAGGGAGAAGAAGCTGCCCGCAACCACCACGAATGGCAGCCGGCGGAATAACGTCATCAGCTACCTGGCTGACGCGCCATCTGGTAGCGCGTCGTCCGCCCCTGCCCCACCTGTGCGCAAATCCCCGCCGCCGCCAACTCATTCAAATCCCGCGCCGCTGTGCGCGGGCTGACACCCGTCAAATCCCGGTATTCTTGATTGGTGATCGCGCCGTTGGCTCTCATAAAACCAACCGCCTGCCACTGTCTGGCGTTTAGTTCAATAATCAATTCGGGACATTGCTGCGCCAGCGCCGCCAAGGCGCTTTGCAGCGGTTCGTTACCCAACGCGCTGGCGATGCCCACACCCTCGTCATAATAAGACTTCCCCGCCACCCCCTGGCCGGATAAAGCATAAGCCTCGGCCAGATCATAGCAAACGGTGGCCAGATGAAACTGATTCTCCATCTCCCGCAGACCCTCATACGCCAGCGCCAAATGGGGAATAGCCTGCTCATAATCCGACGCGCTCAAGACAAACCAGTTTCCCAGCGCCTTATTATTGACGGCCACCATGCGCCGGTTGCCCAATTGAGTGGCAAGTTGATGGCTCTCTTGGAAAAGGGGGCGCGCCGCCTCATACTGCCCCTGCCGCATATAGGCCATGCCTAAGTTGTGCCCTGTGTTCATCATGCGCACCAGGTCGCGCGCTTCCTGGGCATAATGCCAGGCTTGCCAGCGGTGCTCAATATAGTTTTGCTGGTACGCCACAGCTTGCTGGCGGCGAAAAGTGTGCAGCGCCGCCGCGCGCGCGTTGTACAGATCAGAAAGCAAGGCGAGCCTTTCTTTTTCGGCGCTGTGAGCCAGCGCCTTTTCCGCCTGCGCCAGATTTTGCTCCACCTGGGCGGCGTCTGGACGGTGATCAATAAAAATCCAGGCTTCGCTGATGCACACCTTCGCCAGCAGTTCATCGTGCTCAGGGTGCGCGGTATGCGCCAGCAGTCGTTTGCTGTGCCCAAAATGAGCCAGAGCCACATCCAGGTCTGTCTGGCGATAGACGCGCCCCAGGCGATAGTAAGCTTCGGCTTTAATACCATTCTCTACTGCCGCCAACGCCTCCCGATACGCCCGTAGCGCTGCCTCCAGATGTCCCGCCAGTTCTTCGGCTCTACCGATTAGCAGGTTTAGCTGCGCCCAGGTATCCAGAGGCAAGTCGCTGCGCCGAAAAGCAGCCAGCCGCTCCCGCAGCGGTTCAAGCGGCAGCTTTTCGTTGCCCAGTTCGCGGCGCTGCGCCGCCAGCAGCGCCGCCGCCGCCTCTGGGCAGCCAGCCATCTGCCAATGATAAACTGCTTCCAGGACATCTCCATGCTGTTGGCAGTGCGCTGTCGCCATCTGTTCCCACTGGGTGCGCTCACCCGGCGCCAGCAGCCGCAACACGTAGGAACGAATTTCAGGATGTATGCTCACCTCCCTGGTTGCTTCGTCGCCCACCGCCAGGTTCACATTCAATAACTGAATGATACAGGTATAGAAAACCGCTTTGTCCAGAGGGGATTGCGCATCTAGAGGTAAGGGCTGGCGGAAAATAGCCAGAAAGCGCAAGGCTTTTTGCGCGGGTGGCGGGCAGTCGCCATAACGCAGGATTATCATTTGCTGTTTGCGCTGCGCCGTTTCCGTGGGTGATTTTAGCTCCTGGCGCAGAATGCCGGCAGCCCGCCTGATCGCCGCCCGCCGCCGTGATTGGGCAGTCACATGGCTCACGACCATCAAATCGGCATACCGT
>CAZDSN010000721.1:0-2500 GCA_964507675.1 uncultured Ardenticatenaceae bacterium
TTACTCAACAGTATCAGGAAATAATCACCTGGCGTCACGGCCTCACAGGGGACGACCCCCTCACCCTCAAAGAAGTCAGTGAGCGAGTCAATTTATCGCGTGAGCGGGTACGGCAGTTAGAAACGAAAGCATTATCCCAACTCCTGGCGTTCAATTTACGGCATTACTGGCAACCGTTGCGCCAACATCTCACCGAAGCTGTCCATCAGGCGGATGGTTTACTCTTGCCGGGTCAATGGGAACGTTTCTGGGATGAACGGGTGATTTGGGAAGGGGAAGAAGCTCGCCCTATGCTCCTTTCTCTTCTCTGTGCTGTTTTTGAAGAGTTTCACTTTCTGAATACAGAAGGCTTCATGCTCGCTACCTATACCGACATCACGGCAACCCATTTGCGCTGGTTGGATAGCATATTGAAACAGGTGTTGCGACCGCATAAACAGGAAGGTCTGACGCTAGAAACGCTGGCTCAGGTCGTTCAAGAACAATTCCTCGACGAATTTCCGCCTCAGTTGGGTCAGCCGACTTTCATCCACCGGGCTATTGATCTGTTTGAACGGGTTAGCCCTGGCCCTAATGGACGTTATATCTATCTACAACGTCCTAAACCGCCCCTGCATCCCTCAGCTGATTCCGGGTGGGCCGGTAAGCCGGGCACACACCTGTACGAGTGGGAACAACAACTACGCCAGCAATTTGAAAACGTGGCCTGGGCCGGCCAGCTTGCCCTGAGCGAAGAAGATTTTTACACCCTATGTCAGACTATTCGTGAAGAAGCCCAAGAATCTAACTATTTCACGAAACTAACTGAAGGTCAGCCCCGTCTTGTGCCGCCGGCCGTTTTCATCACGACGATGGTATTCTCGGCCCGTTATGCCGAACAGACCCCAGATGAAGTGATTGACGAATTTTGGACACCCTATCTGCGTACAGTGTGGGGTGTGATGTATTCGCAGGCGTTTATGAGCCGCTGCCGCAAGCGGTTTCGGAACGTTGTGCCTTATCTGGAGCAAACATTTGGCTTTGAATTTCCGCGTCGAACGGAAGGGGATGTGGTAACACCTATTTATCGCCATGCTCTCATTCCCCGTTACATGCAGACCGATTTTGCACAATGGTTACGCAAGGGCTGGCGTGATATTTTAGCGGTCGCCCAAACACCAACGTTGTTAGCAAACCAACTTCTTCATGACAGGTCGTTGGATTATTATTCACAGCGACTAAAGCAATTTGTAACGGGTAAAGCGACAGCGGAGACGGCTGCTGCACTCATTGGCAACATGGCGGAGGCAATCAGTCTACACGTCAATGATGGTGAAACTATCGAAAGTATCAGCGACTTGCTGGCAGGCACCCCCATTGAGCAAGAATTGTGGCGGGAAATCGCCCAGGAATTCCAGTCAATAGCGGATACCCCTCTGATCCCTTTGCGCCAGACCCAGCCCCGTCTGACCTGGGTCTGGTCGCTTGATGGCGAAGAGTTGGCTTTGCGTGTGCAGAACATTATCTTGCCGGCAGAAAGCGATTTGCAAGGTGAACCTGATCGCCTGGTCTGGTTGGAGACAACCGGTACCGATCCGCGTGATGCTGACATCGAAGTTGAGGTCTCGCCCTGGCGGATGAAAACCGGCGAGCGCATTATCAACGATGTGTTTCTCAATGAGCCGGATGGCCCGGTTGCTGGTCAACTTGTCTTGTTGACTGATATGAATGAAAGCGCCGCCCGCCTGGTTGTTCCCCCCCATCCTCACGAGGAAGTGCAATTCTTCCGCCTGACTCATCAAGGCGCTTATGGCATTCCCGTACGTCCAGACCAGGTCAGTGATGGAACCTGGCTGATATGTGGCCGTTATCCCCTCACCTTATGGGATGAAGAAGACGAAACCATTGAAGCAGATACTACCTTGTCTGTCCCTTATCCTCTGGCTGAATCGTACCGTTGGGCGGCCCAATTCAGCCTGAGGCTACCGGTTACAGTCAAAGCCGGGTTACAGAAGTTGTTCACTCTGACCGATCCCAGCGATACTCCGGCGATTGGACAGCCCACTCTCAGCGGCGAGCATCCCGTGGCAGGGTTATCACGGCAGGTGCAGCCTACCTTTGCCAGTACGTGTTTGACACTGACCGTTGCCTACGGTGGCGAACGGTTGTTGAAACAGGCTTCCTTGTGGCTTCACGGTCAGGATGGCTGGCGATATCAGAGGTCTCTGGCGGAACTGCGCCCAAAAGGGTTTGTTACATTGGATGACGCAGGTCTGAAACTGGATTTAAGCCAGATTTTGCCGGCATGGGCCAATAGCTACACCCTGGAGCTACGTTTTAGCCTGAAACCCATTTTCCTGGCCCCCCTACAATTTGCCATTGTGCTAGGTCTGGTTGCTGAACCCCCACCGCCGGATCCGTTGGTCACGCCGGTCAATCCACCGCAACTTGTTTTGCGGGGTGTCTCTGAGGCGGCAGTAGTACTCCATACCGGAATGACTGTTATGTTACAACCGGATGG
>CAZDSN010000722.1:0-2492 GCA_964507675.1 uncultured Ardenticatenaceae bacterium
GGCGCGCGATCAGCCGCTGCCTGGCCGGCGAGGAAAGCGCCTATGCGGCCCTGTACAATTTGTATGCCGGCGAAATCTATCGTCTTTGCTACAGTCTGCTGCAGCACCGTGAAGATGCCGAAGAAGTGCTACAAGACGCCTTTGAATACGCTTTCCGCCGCCTGGAAACGTACCAGGCGCACAAATCCGCTTTCAAAACGTGGTTGTACCGCATTGCCATTAGTCGCTGCCGCAACAAACGGCGGCGCAAGTGGCTGCCAACCTTTTCCTTGCAGCAGCTAACCGGCGACGACATCAGCGACCAGAGCACTCCCGATCCCAGCGAGCACGCCGCGCTGACGGAACAACAACAGCAGGTATGGCAGGCGCTGAAGCAGTTATCCCCCAAACTACGGGAAACAGCCGTGCTGCGCTATTACGAAGGGTTGGCCTACGCTGAAATTGGGGACATTCTGGACATTTCGCCTAAAACAGTGGAATCGCGTATGCGTCTGGCACATCAGGCGCTGCGCGACCTCTTGGGCGCAAACCTGGATGCTCAATAAGCCAGAACCCACGGCAGGTTGGCAACCTGCCCATTTTCTTATGGAACAAACACACGTCTTCAACCTGATTTCCGACTACGTACTGGGGCTGCTGCCGGCCACAGAGCGCCGCCTGGTGGAACAACATGCAGCGGATTGCGGCATTTGCCGGCAGCGGTTGGCCGTCGAGCGTGAATTAGGCCAGCGCGTGCGCCAGACCCTGGCAGCGCTGCCCACGCCGTCCCCGGCTCGGCTGGCCCGCCGGCAGCCCATCCCACCTTCCGCTGGCACTCCCCTGTTCTTTCAGGCTGGCTGGTATAAAGCCTGGGTGACGGTGGGGTTGCTGCTGGCCATATTTGCCGGAACCCTTTATCTACGCCCGGCCAACAACGCCAGCCATGAGGTGTGGTCGGGTCCCGCGCCATACGTTCTGGCTACGGCCACCGAACAACCAACGGCTACCATAACGGTTACAGCCACAGCCACCCAGGTGGCCGGCAGCACAGAAACGCTTTCAACGCCCACTGCCGCCCCGACGCCTATAGCCGCGCTGGCCGGGCCGCCTGGCAGCCAATAGAGAACAAACAAAGCATCAGCTCTGACCTGCGCCATCAGCGACCAGCAGGTCGGTCTGTGGCCTATTCATCAGTGAATGAGTGAGTAAAACAGAATGAGTGAACTTGTATCACCTCCCCCTCAGATAGACCAACCCACCGTCTCCGAACGTTTCTGGGCGGCGGCTCTGGTCATTGATTGGGAAAAAGCTCTCTACCTGCTGTTCATCGCCCTGGCTTTTGTCACCCGCTTCTGGGGCCTGGGTGAGCGCGTGATGAGTCACGACGAGAGCCTGCACACGCAATACTCTTATCAATATTTTATTGGCGATGGGTATGACCATACGCCATTAATGCACGGGCCATCCCTGTTTCATGTCACCGCTTTCTCCTACTGGCTTTTTGGCGGGGCCAATGATTTCACGGCCCGCGTCCCGGTGGCGCTGTTGGGTGTGCTGCTGGTCTTCATCCCGTATCTGCTGCGGGAGTGGATTGGGCGCAAGGGCGCGCTGGTCGCCAGTTTCTTGCTGCTTATCTCCCCGTATATCACCTACTATTCCCGTTACATCCGGCACGATATCTACCTCATAACCTCTGCCCTGATCGTGGTCATTGCCATGTGGCATTATTTACGCCAACCGCGGGAGAAATATCTTTATTGGTTTGTCACGGGCACAGTCTTGATGTTTGTCACCATGGAAGCGTCCTTTATTTACGTGGCCATCTTTGGTAGTTTCCTGGTGGTGCGCCTGATTGTCTTACTTCTAACCAGCAACTGGTTCGCCAGTTATCTGCCCAAACTGACAGCGGCTTTTGTACTTTTGGGAATAAGCATTGTGCTGCTAGGCGTAGGTTTCGGCGGCCAATATGTAGCCGGCCGTGTAGAAAGCAGTGAAGTGACGCCAACGGACAGCAGCGGCGCCTTTGCCGTCAATCCCGATGAAACGGCAACGGCTCAAGGGGGGATAGACACAGCCCCAAATGGGGTCTTGTTTCGCTGGTTGGGAATTGCCGGCATTGGCGCTCTATCCACCGCCTTGTTAGTCGGCATCAGCAAACTGCGGCCTAAGCTGGATGAGTACCCCGAATTCGACCTGATTATACTCTTCAGCACGCTGGTACTGCCCGCCGTTTCACCGCTCCTGACCCGATTGGCGGGCTGGAACCCCCGCGACTACACCTTCAACCAATGTATCCCCTCCGGCAGCGAGAGCTTAAGCGGCCTCAGTCTCTTCTTCGCCCGCATCACCGACGGCGCCTGTTACACCGCCTTCTTCACGTCTGGGCTGGTGCGTTCAGGCGTTTTCCTGGTCTTCGCCCTGGTGGTCGGCCTCCTGATTGGGCTGTGGTGGAATAAGCGACGCTGGATCATAGCCGCCCTCAACTTTCACAGCATCTTTCTGGTGATGTATAC
>CAZDSN010000723.1:0-2490 GCA_964507675.1 uncultured Ardenticatenaceae bacterium
CGCCCCCGGCTGCAGCGCCGGATCGCCGCGGGCCACGCCCCACAGCGTCACTTCTGCCGCGGCGCGATAATCCAGCTCCGCCTGGGCCAGGGCGGCAATATGTTCGGCATCCATCGCATTTTCGTCTACCAACTGCGGTTCGCCATCCCCATTGACAGCCGCCGGAGTCACCTGCGCCGATGATGTGCGCCCGGAACGCGCGTCCGTGACCTTCTCCGCAAATGTCTCCATTAACAGCGGACTCCAGCCAGCGGCAGCCACCGCTCGCGCCGACTGGCTGCCGTTCAATTCCACCCGCGCTTCCAACAACGACTGCCCCAACGCTAACGGAATCGCCTCCCCCATCCCATCCAGCGTTAACAGATGCAGCGTCTCATCCCGCGCCACGAAATAAAGACCGCAGCGGGCCATCACCTGCGCCAGCAGCTCGAAATTCGACTGGGTGTGCTGCACAATTTGCGGGAAAACGGGGCCGGCCATCTCTGCCGTCACCTGTAAACCGGATGGTCCAACCAGCTCCTGCGCCAGCTCACGCGCGTTCACCTGCACGTATGCCCGCACGGACTGCCGTTTACGCAGCACGTGCAAGGCATCGTAACCGCGCACCCGGATCTCCTGCTGCCCCGAAGGCAGGTAAACGTATTCCACCGCCGTAATCTGCCCCACAAATAGCGGCGTCGCTTCCCCTTCGACCAACAGGCGTAGGGACGCGCCTGGCGGCAGTTGTTCGCTGATGGTCAGCGGGCCCGGCGGATCGCAAAAGGTCAGTTCACACAGCGTGGGCAGCGACAGCCGCTGCTGCACGCGCACTGCCGTTAGCGCGGTCAGCGGGCCGCCCCGGTCGGCGCTCAGGGGGAGTCCGCCATTGGCGATGAGCGACAGGCGCGGCAAACGGGTTACGCTCATGGGTTATCTGACCTGTGAAACAGGAAGGCTGCCGGCACATTGATCAACGTACCTGTCGCCATTCGCAAGGGATCAATGATCTGGTTAAACCAGGCCAGCCAGCGCCATTTAGCGGGATCTTCAAAATACAGGTAAGCCAGGTAAGGCAGGTTTTCCCCTGCAGGCCCGGCGCCGGTTATTTCGTGTACGGCGGTTACGTCGTTGCCGCCAGCCACCAATGTGGGGTCTTGTTCAACCAGGTCGCCCAACAACGCCCCGGCTGCGGCAACGGTGGCTGCTTCCGGGCTTTGCCCCACGCCGGCTACGTTTGGCATGGCGGCAGCGCTGAAGTCTATAGATTGATCCGGTTCCGTCACGCGAATGAAGCGCAGGCGCAGCCAGGAGCGCTGTGGCTCGCCTGCGGCAGTGAAGTTTTCAAAGCGTTCAGCCACGCTGGCAATAACGCCCAGGATGTTCCAGGATTTACCCCAGACAAAACGCACCAGGGGCGGCTGGCTGTAGCCGCTGCCGCCGGTAGTCACCGGCGTGCGAGCAGCGTTTTCCGCCAGTCGCCATAAGGGGGCGGTCAGGTCGCGCACGTCGGGGGTCTGAATGGTTGTGCCGGCCAGATGCACGTCAAAAAGTAGGTCAAGTTGCAATTCGGTGCGCCCGCCGCCGGTGTACAGCAGCGGATCGTCGCTGAGGCTGAGACCTGTCAGGCTGCCGTTGACCGATTGTTGGGGGCGAATGCCGGCATTCCGCCGTACTACCAGACTCTCTGGATTCAACATACAGCTTAACCGTTCACCCGATTCTTCTATCAAAAAAGCGACTCGTTCCATAATGACTAACCCCGTTCACCCCGTTGTTCCCGCTCCAGCCGCTGCTGCCGCTGCCGTTCGTGGGGGGCCGCCGGCGTGTCTGCGGTAAATAGAGGCGGCAGCGCCGGCCATCTGTCGCCAGGCGGCGGGAATGCCGGCGGCGCTTCATCTAACGGCGCTGATTCTCTCGGCCCATCCACGTAGGCTGGTGCCGCATCTGGCCGGGTTGTATAAGGGGAGTGCGTATAAAGCGGAACGGCGGAGCGGAGGGGCGTGTGCCGCTGGTCTGGGCGCGGAGGGGCGGCCTCCTGCCGGACGGGCGGCTGTGGGAGTGCCGCCGATACGGGTTCAAGGGAAAAGGCCGGCGGCGGCGTATACGCGACTTCTGGCGGCAACCTGCCGGCAGCCGGCGCAAAGAGTGGCGCAGCAGGCGGCGCGACAGGCAGCGAAGGCTGCCCGTAATTGCCCGGAGCGGGCGGAGATGAGACAGGGCTGGCGGCGTAATCAGGCATAGGGTGCCGGGCGCGGGGCGGCGCGGGCAGCCCATCCTCCACACCAATGGGACGGGGCGGCGGGGCGGCAATGTAGGCGGGCGCGGCCAGGGGAGCGGCGGCGCTGACCGCATAGTCAGGGGCAGCCACGGACGGCGACCCAAACGCCTCGTCAGTCGCGTTATCCCCGCCATCCGTTAACGTTGGCGCGGTCGGCGTCGGGTATGCCGGCAGCGTGGACAGGGGCGAGCGGGATGCCGGCAAATACGCCGGGTCTGGCAGCGCGGCTGTCG
>CAZDSN010000724.1:0-2486 GCA_964507675.1 uncultured Ardenticatenaceae bacterium
GGATCTCCCGGAAGAAGGCCGACAGCGTGTAAATCGCCAGGGGCAAAGCGAATGGCCTGCGGACAATGGGGCAAAGCAAAATTGTGCACATAGACCCAATCGGGCGGGATGGGCAGCGCAGAGGTTTTATGCCGCAAGAAGCGGCGAATGGCTGTGATGCGCCCCGTGCCCGTTTCCCCCAGGACGAAAACGTTGTACCCCTGGCTATGGATGCTAATGCCGAATTCAATGGCGCGCGTGCCCCGTGGCTGGCCGATAATGGTGTTTTGCGCTTCCAGTTCGGCGGTGGTCTCAAATTGAAAAGTGTCCAGGGAACAGACGCGGCGCAGTTGTTCCGCGGAAAGAGCAAAAGAAGACATGAAAAACAACTCCAATGATAGTTATCAGCGGCAAGTGATCAGCGGCGCGTGGTTTGCCGTGCAGCTAAACAGTATTATGAATCTTACTCCGCGTGGCGGTAGACGGCAACAGTAGCCGCGTCAGCGGCGGCGTCCACGGCGGCGCAGCGGGCTGAGCAAAAGATATGGTTCAGGCAGGCGCAGCGCCAGGCTGATCAGCAAGTAGACCAGACCGCTGGCCAGCGTGCTAAACAGCAAGGACAGCAGCAGGCCGCTGTTCTGCCCCAGGTTGTAGGCTACCTGACAGGCCAACCCGGCAGCCAGGGCGGCCAGCCCCATGCGCCAGGCGCCATTCCACAAATGCCGGCCATCTATGCCGCCCATTTTGTGCCGCAGCAACCACAGCAGCAGCCCCATTTCGATCCAGTTAGACAGGCTGTGCCCCAGCGCCAGGCCGCCAAATACCAGCCAGCCGGCAGCGGGAAAGATGAAGCGGCTGAACCACAGGCCAAAGGCAACCATCAACAGCAACTGCGCCGCGCCTGCCAGCACGGGCGTGAGCGTGTCACCCAGGGCGTAGAAGGCGCGGGCGATCACTTCAATAGCTGCCAGACTGACCAGACCAACCGCGTAAAAAAGCAGCGCCCAGGCGACGTAGCGGGTGGCTGTTGGCCCAAAATCACCTCGCTGGAAGAAGATCGTCATCAGTGGTTCACGCAAAACCCCCAGCAGGATGGTTGCGGGTAAACCGAGGAAGGTGATCAGGCGCAGGGTATCCGCTAGAATACGGCGCATCTCCACCAGATTGGCCGCAGCGGCCAGAGTGGCAAAGGTAGGAAAGGCGGCGATACCCAATGCCTGCCCTAGAAAGCCGAGGGGCATACCCATAACCCGCCAGGCCTGGTCCAGAGCGCGGATGCTGCCCAGAGGCATGGCCTGGGCCAGAAACTGGGTGACGATAATGGTAATTTCGCTGAAGGAAAGGCCAACGACGCGCGGGGCCATAAGGCGTAGCACCTGCCGCACGCCCGCGTCACGCAGGGTGAAAAGGGGGGTGTAATGGGCCTTTTGCTGGCGCAAGATGGGGAGTTGCACCAACAAGTGTCCGGCAGACCCGATGACGACGCCATAACCCAGCCCCATGACGTTGCCCGGCCACAATACGGCCCCCAGCATAATGCCCAGATTGTAGATGCTGCCGGCTAATGCCGGCAACAAAAAATGCTGTCGCGCATTCAAAGCCCCCATGATGACCCCACTCACGCCAAAGATGATGGGGGAGAGCAGCATTACACGCATCAGGCTGGTGGTCATGGGCAGCAGGTCTGGATTGGTGTTGACCAGCTCCGGGTAAGCCAGCAGGATAATTTGTGGCGTCAGCCAGAAGGTAAGGCCCGCGGCGACCGTTGTGGCTAGCGTGGCCAGATTAATGATGGCCGAAAATAGCCGCCAGCCACCGTCGGTATCATCCTGGACGAAATAGGCGGCAAAGGTGGGGATGAAGGCCGAACCCAGGGCGCCTCCGGCAATCACCGTAAAAATTAACTGCGGATAACGGCTGGCGATGGCGTAAGCATTGGCTTCCAGGCTGAGGGCGTCGTAGTAATAGTTGATGACTACGTCTCGCCCCAACCCTAACACGCGGCTCAGGACCATGGCCGCCATCACAATGCCGGCAGCTTGCAGCACCTGTGTCCGTGCCGTGGAATGGGATGGTGAATCAGATGGGGACGACATGGGCGGAATTATACGCCGGGAGCGGAAAGCGGGCAGAAAGCGATTGCCGCTGGGGGGCAGACAAAAAAACAGGCCAGCTCGAAAGCTGGCCTGAAAATTTCTTGAGAGTCAAGGACGCCGAACCGAGACTCTCATTCAAAAGGAGGAGAAGAAGAGATTTTATGCTCTGTATTTTAGAACAAGTAACCGATTGCTGCTCTACGCAGAAGCAACGCAAAGACAACGCAAAACCTACGCAAGTGTTATTTTTCACAATACCCCTTCGCGCCGTGTTTGCCAACCGGCTAACAGCCAGGGTAGCCCAAATGTAAACGGAATGCCTATCAGGTGAGACCATAGAAAGTCACGCCCCAACAAGAACTGCCACACGTGCCCATAAATGATAACCGAAAACTGGGTCGTAAACAGGAA
>CAZDSN010000725.1:0-2481 GCA_964507675.1 uncultured Ardenticatenaceae bacterium
CGTGACATCACTAACTCCGCCTGAATACATTCTGGTCTGCGTGGCCTGGCCGTATGCCAACGCAGACATTCATCAAGGCAATGTGACGGGGTCGTATTTGCCGGCAGACATCTACGCCCGTTACCATCGCCTGCGCGGCAACCACGTCCTCATGGTCTCTGGTTCCGACAGCCACGGCACGCCCGTCACCGTCAAGGCGGAAGAGATGGGCAAAACCGCTGCCGAGGTCTTCCACTACTACCACGAACGCTTCTTGCAGCTTTTCCTGCAATTGGGTCTCAGCTACGACCTCTTCACCTACACGGACACAGAAAACCATCACCAGGTCGCTCAGGACATCTTCCGCACCCTGCTGCAAAACGGCTATCTGTATCGCCAGGTGACGGCCCAGATGTATTCGCCCGCCAGCGGCAAATTCCTGCCTGACCGCTACATAGAAGGCACCTGCCCCAACTGCGGCTACACCCGCGCCCGCGGCGACCAGTGCGATAACTGCAACACCTTGTTCCAAAGCGCCAGCGAACTGGTTAACCCGCGCAGCAAGCAAGACGACGCCGCTCTGGAACTACGGGACACAGAGCATTATTTCCTCGATCTGGAAAAACTGGCGCAGAACGGTCTGGCGGATTGGATTCAGCAAGACAAGGAGCATTGGCGGCCTCAGGTTGTCAACTTTGCCCGCAACTTGATCCTAAACGAGGGTCTGCACGGACGCGCCATCACCCGCGACATGGATTGGGGCATTCAAGTGCCCGTCCCCGGCTGGGAAAACAAGGTGCTGTACGTCTGGTTTGAGGCCGTCATTGGCTATCTTTCAGCCACCATTGAATGGGCCAAAAACAACGGGCAGCCGGAAGCGTGGAAAAAGTGGTGGTACAACCCCGCCGCCCGCACCGTCTATTTTATTGGCAAAGACAACATCCCGTTCCACGCTATCATCTGGCCCGCCCAACTGCTGGGGCTGCGCCGTTTATATGAAACAGACGAGAGCAAACGGCTCAATTTGCCCTATGACGTTCCAGCTAATGAGTTTATGAATATGGAAGGGCGTAAAATTAGCGGCAGCCACAACTGGGGGGTGTGGATGCTGGACGCCCTCGCCCGCCACGATCCCGATCCCCTGCGTTACTATCTGACCGTTATCATGCCCGAAACGCGCGACTCCGATTGGAGTTGGGAGGGCTACGTGGAACGGAACAATGCGGAACTGGTCGCCAACTGGGGCAACCTGGTCAACCGCGTCCTCAGCATGACGCGCCGCTACTTCCAGGGTATTGTGCCCAACCCTGGCACATTAACAGAGATAGATACGGCGCTGCTGGCCGAAATTGACGCTGGACTCGCCGCCATTGGCGAACTATACGACGGCTGTAAATTCCGCGCCGCTATGAAAGAAGCCATGATCCTGTCCACCCGGGTCAACCAATATCTGGAAGACACCAGCCCCTGGTCTACCATTAAAACAGACCCGCCGGCCGCCGCCCGCTCCCTGTATACAGCCTTGCAGGCGATTAGCGGCCTCAAACTAATTTTCGCTCCCGTGCTTCCCTTCACCAGTGAGCAGCTTCACCAATACCTGGGGGAAGCGGGGCGTCTGTTTGGTCAGGGGAAAATAGAAACGTACCGGGAAAGCAACCGCGACCACGTCGCCCTGACTTATGATGGTCAGGGCGCGATGGGGCGCTGGCAGCGGACGGAAATCCCACCGGGGCGCGACCTCCCCAAACCATTGCCTCTCTATAAAAAGCTGGAACCAACCCTGGTGGCCGAGGAACTGGCCCGCCTGGGACGATAAATTTGCGGATGCGACGATACGGATGGCTGTGGTTGATTTTGGGAGCCTATCTGGGTGTGGGCTTCCTCTATGCCGCCTACACGCCCTCCTGGCAGGCCCCTGATGAACCCGCCCATTACAATTATGTGCGCCAGTTAGCCGGCGGCGACCTGCCCGTTATCGCCACTGGCGATTATAATCAGGATTACCAGGAGCAGGTAATCAGTTCCCGCTTTGCGCCTGAATACAGCATTACACCCTTCACCTACGAAGATCACCAACCGCCGCTTTATTACTTGCTGCAACTGCCCGTGTATCTGCTAAGCGGCGGTTCGCTGCTGGCAATGCGCCTGCTGTCGCTGCTGTTGGGCGCAGGGGTGGTCGTCCTGGCGTTTGCCATTGCCGCGCAGCTTTTCCCGGCGCACGCCTGGCTGCCGCCCACAGTCGCCGCGTTTGTGGCTTTTCTACCGCAGCACGTGGCTATGCTGGCCGCCGTGAATAATGACAGTCTGGCGGAACTGCTGATTGCCGGCATTCTGTTCGAGCTGATCAAGCTGTCAGCAGCCGAAAACGAGCCGGGACGGCGCGTCTGGTTGTGGTTGGGGGTGCTGTTGGGGTTGGGTTTCCTGACAAAGGCAACGGTGTACATAATGGCTCCGGTGGCGGCGTTGGTTGTCTTGTGGCGTTACTGGGGGGATTGGCGGGGG
>CAZDSN010000726.1:0-2478 GCA_964507675.1 uncultured Ardenticatenaceae bacterium
CCACTCGTGCAAATCAGGCGGCAGCCAGCCCAACATATCCAACACCAGCCCGGCCTCATAACGCACGGGCGGCGTCATCCGCGGCTTTGCCTGCGGCTGGTTCCGCTCCACGTCCCACGCCTGCATCGTCTCCCGCAATTCGCGTTGGATGCGCTGCGCTGTCTTCTGTGGCACGGCGGCAGCGCCAATATCATACAGCGCGCGTCCAGCCAACACCGCCGTTTTGCCTTCGTGCGTGGCATCGGTCGTCGTCAGGGCCAGCACCGTATCCAGCAGCTTGCGCGCCAGCATCTTGCTGTTCATGACAATGCTGACCTCGCCTGCCGCCAGCAAAATCACCTCGCGCCAGCGGGGGTCTTGCCAGTGCGCTTGCAGCATCTGTTCTTGCTCCTGGGCATCGTCGGCGTGGGCAATGGCGTAGCCAGCCAGATACTCTTCAAAGGTCAGGTGAAAAAAGCCAAAGCGCTTCACGCCTCGCTCCGACAGTAAGCCAGCCTCGAAGCGGCAAAAATCGAGGAATGTTCTGGCAATGGTTGGCAAGTCGCCCTCAACTTCTTCCGCCGCCAGCGCCTTTTCCAACGCCGTTTGCCACGCCGCCAGCGGCGCCGTTCCCCCTGGCTGCTGCGTGTGCAGCCAGTAAGCCAGACGACCCATCACGTTGAATATCGTTTCTTCATCCAACTGCTGCAAGAGCAAACCTGGCTTTTCCGTTTGCGCCTGCCGCCAGGAAGCGATCAGCGTTTCGGCGCAGATGTGATACAGTTTGACCCGCCGGTTGGGCAGTTGCCCCACATTTTCGTAAATAAGCACCAGGATGGTCAGCAGCAGGGGATTGGTGGCCAGCAGTTGCACGCTGGCTTCGCCCATAATCTGCGGCAGCAGTCCGGCTATGCGCTCCCGCGCCCGCGCCACGGCCACATCCCGCGCCAGCGCCGCATCGTCGTGCTGCTCCAGGGCAATGTAGAAACGCAGCAGAAAATTCTCGATCTCTTGCGGCGGGCGCAGCGAACTGATCTCCAGGTGACGGGCGTCCGCCAGCATCGCCTGGCGATACCCTTCCTTGCGACTGGTGACGATCAACCGATTTGCGCGGCGCTCATGGCAATACATATCGGCAAACTTCTGCACCTGGTTGACCACCTGCTGCCGCGTCAACTGCCCCGCGCCAGGCGCGTCGCCCACCTCATCCAGCCCATCCAGCAGCACAGCGCAGTTCCCATTCTCCAACGCCAGGCGCACAAACTCCTGCAGCCGACTGTCAAACGCATATTTACGGGCAATGGTAGCCAGCAAATACGCATACAAAGAGTGGTAACCAGCGCCATCGGCGGCAAAGTCTCGTAAGGGCAGCAGCAAAGGTAAATAGGGAGCAGCAAAATTGAGCTGTGTCTGTCCCTGCCCCAGCGCCAGCATCAGGGCTATGTACTCCAGGGTCATGGACTTGCCCGCCCCTGGATCCGCCAGGAGCGCCACCCGCTGTTCCGTCGCCAGCACATCCGCTTCCCGCTGCCGCTTATCCAGTTTCTCTAGCCGTCGTTGCGCCAGTTCCGCCCCATCCACGCTGGCTGCATCCTCGGTCTCGTCATCCCGTTCCTGCCACGCGGTCATCCCCAACTCCACATAAATATCAGCCAGCGGCAGGCGTAGATTCTTGCGGAATTGGGCAATGCCGCGAAAGGAATGTTTCCGATACTCGTCCGCTATGGCTTCCCGATACCGCTCCTCCAGCCGCTCGTATTCGTCGCGCGTCATGCCCTGGGCCGCCAACTGCACCCGCAAGGCATCGCCGTCAGCGGTAGCCACGATGAGGCGGTCAAGATTAAGCAGCGCGCGCTTGATGGCATTTTGCTGGTCAATCGTGGCTACTTCATTGAAATAATGCAGCAGTTCGCGCCAATCCGCATCGGCAGCCAGGCCCTGCCGCAGAGCCAGCAGAAATGTCTTGAGCCTGTCCAGTTCTCCTTCAGGCCATTTTAACGCCCAACGCAACTCCTCCGGGATTGGGTCGTCATGGTGAACATAGGCAAGGGCGTAACGCGCCACCAACCGGCGCAGTTGATCCTGCCTGGCAACGGCCAGTTCCTCCAACCGCCACTTCCAACCCAGCGCAATTTCCCCTTGCCTGTCCAAAACTCCGGATTGCTGCAAGGCCTCTGCAATCACCTTGGTGAGGATATCATCCTGTCCGCGGTTGCGGCGGCGGGCATGTAGCCGTTCCTTGATGCCTTCATAAGCAGGCAGCACAATGCCATATTCGATTAGTTTATCAACCACAATTGGCCCAACGAACGCAAAAGCGGCAGCCAGCCCGGCTGCTATGGTCAGATCCATTTCTTCCTCCTGACGTATCTTCTCAATATTTCGTGGAGGAGTGCGCATCCTCAGATGCGCACTCCTATCCCCCTAACTGACCACTATTTTCGAAAGAGTTGCCCATGCGCGGGGCGCACCATAGCCTGCCCCGAGCTTGCCGAGGGG
>CAZDSN010000727.1:0-2470 GCA_964507675.1 uncultured Ardenticatenaceae bacterium
GATAACGGTGCGGCTGACTGCCTGGGCACTTTTATGGGTAGCGGTAGCCAGCGCCATTAAAAAAACGGGCAAAATCAGAAAAATCAAAACGCGTTTGAGACGGTACTTATTATTTAGTTCGATCATAGTTAACCTTTACGTGACTATACAGTTACCAGAGATGCGACGCCCTTTTGCTAGGAATTTTGCTGTGCCTTACACCAGGACAACAGCGTCACACTGGAATAATCCAACCTTACAATACTTATTTTGCTCTGACATGTTCATCATGCGAAACAGCGTAATTAAGGCAAAAAAGAAGGTTACATACAATGGTTTTTTTGTCCCCTTAAGAAGGAACTCATCTTATTTTGGGCAAATTTTGTGGAAACAGGGCGAAAGAAGGTGGTCACAAAAGGCCATCGGTAATGTTGATTTCTAGAGACTTTGAAAAAATTGAAGATACTGTTGAGCGATTTGCTGTAGGTGATGCTGTTGTTGAATGAAGGTACGGCCGTTTGCCGCAATGAGTTGGCGAAAAGCCGAATCGGTGGCGAGTTTACCGAGTAACTCTACCAGCATTGCCTCGGCATAATCATCTGGGGCAAGCTTGATGCAGGTGCCTTGCGGCAGCTCTTGCAGCGGTTCAATATCGGAGGTGATGGTGGCAATTCCTAAACCCATGAGCCGAATGGGTGTGTACGGTGTGCCGCCGATGTGCGGGTGGCGCAGATGAATGCCTACATCCAGAGCAAACATATTTTGCACGAAGGTGGCCGGAGGCTGCCAGCCAGTTATGTGTACCTGTTTTTCCAGGCCCATTTGTCTGATTTCGCCTGACAGATCATATCCATCTGCGGCAAAGCCACCTAACACGTAATGGGCATTCGGGACGTAGCGGGTTACTTCCTTAAACGCTGCCAGACAGGCTCTCAACTGTTTGTTGGGCACAAATATCCCAAAAGAACCGACCAGAAAGCTGTCTGTCGTTAATTCCAGGGCGGAGCGCTGCTGCGTTTTCAAGGCTATTAAGTTTACATCGCCAATCGTTTTGGGCAGGAAGTAGGGGTAAGGGATTATTTTGGTACAGGCAGACGGCCGTAACCTCAATACCTGCGCCTGGGCAAATTGATTTTGCACGATAACGCCTTGGCTGCTGTCGATAATGCGCTCAATGAGGGGAAAGCGCAGCAACACTTCGTTGCCTAAGCCAGAGCTGATTTGTTGGGCAATATGGGCAGCATCATTCTGATAGGCATAAAAGAGCTCGTCAATGTAGGCTTGGGGATTATTCTGTCCCACCGTGGCGGTCAAAATGCAGCGGTGCAGGGTGGTGTCGTTGAGAATGACAATGCCGGGAAAGCGATGCAGATAGTCAAGCATATAGCCGTGGAAACGGCCGTTATCCCCCAATGAGTAAACTGTGACATCATAATCCTGCTGCCGGGAGGCGTAGATCGTATGCGGAAAAAGTGCGATCTTGCTGTTGGTGAAATCTGTTTCTGGTGTATATGCTCCGCTGATGAAAATATCTAACGCCGCCACTTCTGGCAGCATTGCCAGGGCATCAGTCAGCCCTTCAGCAAAATCTGCCAAAGCGGACTGAATAGGTGGCAATGGGGTAAAAAAAGCAATGCGCATACTGTTCGTCAATCATCCGATATAGGTTTGTTTTGTTGCTTTTGCAGCAATGCTACCTCTTTAGCCAGTGCCAAAACGGCTTGCAGGGTTGCCTGATTGAACTGATTTTGCTGCTGCACAATGGGGTCAATATACCACTGCAAGGCGCGGCGGATGATTTTTTGCCCCATGGCTTTCAGCTTGGCGACGATGCCTGGAGGCCATTTGGGCCAGGCCAGCGGTTGGTGGCTGTTGACCCATACGGTCTGTTGCATTTCACGGACAGACGGCCGTTTCCCTGGATCATCAGCAAAAAGTTGTGCCTGTTGGACCAACACTTGCTGCCGTGTTCGTTCAATTAACTGAGCTGCTTGCTGAATATTTTGTGCTAAATCGTCCATTATTCACCTACGCGAATGTCCAGCTGATGCAGCACGGCGCGCAAACTGGCGGCCGCCTGCTCCTGGTTGAAGCGGGCAACTCTTTGAACCTGCGTTTCTATCATCTGTTGCCGAATAAGCGGATCGCTCAGCAAAAGGTGGGCCATTTCGGCCACAGCTTCATAGCCCAGCTCATTAAACAAAACGCCGGCTTCGCCCAATGTTTCGGGGATGGCGCTGCTGTTTCGCGCCAGAATGGGCACGCCGTACACCATGCTTTCTAGCAGCGGCACGCAAAAGCCTTCGTGCTGGCTGGCCGTGAGATATAGATCGGCCTGCCTGTAATATGCTTCAAGCTGGGCATCTGACACAAGCCCAACCAGGTGGGCAGAATTGGCCAACGAAAGGTCATCTATGAGCCATTTTAGAGCCGCAGCGTACGCAGTGAGGCCTAACGAACCAACGATAAAAAGCTCGGCATTTGGATTGAT